>JAEZBA010000270.1 GCA_023430245.1 Pseudomonadota bacterium | reverse complement strand
GCTGGGGCATGACCGAGTTGTCCCCGATCGGCAGCATGATCCCGCATCATCTGCGCGACCCGCGGGTTTCCGGCGATAAGCTGAAATCATGCGGCGTGGCGCCGCCCAATGTCGAGGTGATCATCGCCGATGACGACGGCAACGAAGTGCCGCGCGGCACGATCGGTGAAATCCTGGTGCGTGGCCCGATCGTGATGCAGGGCTACTGGAACAAGCCGGAAGAGACCGCGCTGGCCCTGCGCGGCGGCTGGCTGCATACCGGCGACGCCGCCATCATGGACGAGGACGGCCTGATCTACATCGTCGACCGGCTGAAAGACATGATCATCTCCGGCGGCGAGAATGTGTATTCCACCGAAGTCGAGAACGCGATCTCGGTGATGCCGGACGTTGCCGAGGTCTCGGTGATTGGCATTCCCGATGCGAAATGGGGCGAAGCGGTGCATGCCATCGTGGTGCCGCGCAACGGCGCAACGGTGACGGCCGAAGCGGTGCAGGCGCATTGCCGCAATCTGATCGCTGGCTACAAATGCCCGCGCAGCGTCGAACTGCGGAACGAGCCGCTGCCGGTGTCCGCCGCCGGCAAGATCCAGAAAAATGTGCTGCGCGAGCCGTACTGGCGCGGTCAGGAGAAGCGTGTGAACTGACGGACAACAAGCACCGCGCCCACAAAGCGAAAAAACGGCGCGGCAAGGGAGGACGACAATGTCGACCAACGATACCCCGATCGCTCCGCCGGCCCGGCTCGGCTTCTTCGGCCTCGGCGCCATGGGATGCGGCATGGCGGTCAATCTGGTGAAAGCCGGGTTCACCGTGTCGGCTTACGATCCGTCTCCCGAAGCGCGCCAGAACTTCGAAAGCCGCAGCGGCGCCAAGGCCGTCGCGACGGCACGCGAGGCCTGCGAGAACCAGGACGCCATCGTCACCATGCTCGGAGATGGCAAGATCGTGCGTGCGGCCCTGTTGGGTGGCGATGCGGCGGTCACTGCGGCGATGGCGGGAACGCTGGTGATCGACTGCTCGTCGTCTTCGCCGCCGGATACGCTGAGCCTTGGCAAGGATCTCGCGCAACACGGCCTCGGCCTGATCGATGCACCCGTTTCAGGCGCGCAGAAGGGCGCCGACGACGGCACGCTCACGCTGATGGTCGGCGGCGATGCCGGCCTGGTGAAGCGCGCCGACAAGGTGCTTCATGCGATGGGCAAATCGATCTTCCACACCGGGCCGCTCGGGTCCGGCCACGCGATGAAGACCATCAACAATTATATCGCTGCGCTCAATCTCGTCTCGGCGCTGCAGGGCCTGCTGGTGGGCAAGAAATACGGTCTCGACCCGGAGCAGATGGTGGACATCATTAACGCCTCCTACGGCCGCAATGCCGCGACCGAATTCGTGATGAAGCAGCAGGTCACGTCTGGCAAATTCGCGGCCAATTTCAAGATGTGGCTGATGGCGAAGGATGCCAAGGTGATGGCCGAGACCGCCCGGCACGTCGGCTATAGCGCGCCGCTGCCGCAGGATCTGACCGCCTGGCTCGCCGATGCGGAGAAGATGCTCGGCCGCGATGTCGATTTCACCAACATGTACAAATATTTCGACACGTTCTGGGAAAAGGAGACGGCGGCGGGGTAGCGGCACATCGGCGGTTTATTTCCGTCACCCTGAGATGGCCGACAAAGGCGGCCCTCGAAGGGCGACGGCCCGAACGTGGCCGATCATCCTTCGAGGCTCGTACGCAGCCAAGTTTACGCTGGCTGCGTAAACTTGCCAGCGCTGTTCGCACCTCAGGATGACGGAGCAAGCGTGCGCGCATCGCGGCGCCCTTATGTCCCCCTGAACACTGGAGCCCTGCGTTCGCGAAACGCGGCCAGCCCCTCCTGCCCGTCCGGACCGCGCGTCACCTGTTTCTGGTAGCGCGCCTCCAGTTCCATCACCGCGTCGAGAGAGCGGTCTTCGGCCAGAATGTCCTTGGTCGCACGGAATGCCGCCGTGGGTCCGCTGGCGATCAATGCCGCAAGTTCCGATGTGCGCTCCGCCAGCGCATCAGGTGGCACGGCCGTGTTGATCAGTCCGAGATCCGCCGCCTCGCGCCCGCTCAGCATACGGCCGGTAAACACCAGTTCGGCGGCGCGATGCCGTCCCAGCCGGCGCTGAAAGAAGTAATGTCCGCCGGAATCGAGCACCGCACCGATGCGGCGGAACGGGCTGCCGAACATCGCATCGTCGGATGCGACTGTGATGTCGCATGCCAGGGCCAGCCCCAGTCCGAAGCCGAGAGCGGGGCCTCGCACCGACGAGATCGTCGGCACAGGCAGCCTATACAGCCGCTGCAGGATCGGACCGATCCGGTTTCGCAAAATGTCTTCGGCGTCCTCGCCCTCGGGATCGATCTCGCGCACATCGCGGCCCGAACAGAAACTCGTGCCGGCGCCGCGGATCAGCAGACAGCGCGCGGCAAGCACGCGTTCGCTTGCGAACATCTCGCCAAGCGCATCCATTTCGGTGAGCTTCAGGCTGTTTTTGGTTTGCGCGCGATCGATCTCGAGCGCCAGCACGGCGCCATCATCGATCAGCCGGAACGGATCGCTCATGGCCGCACCCTCCGTAATGCGGCCCCGGCTGGCGGCGTTTCCGCGGCCGGCTCGGAATAGCCGAGTGCCTTGCTCAATTCCCTCGCCTTGCCGATCACCAGATCCGCGAGCTGCTTATGCATTGCCGGCTTGTAGCGCATCATCGGCATGGTGATGCCGAGCGAGCCCATCACGTTGCCGTCGGCGTCGAACACCACGCGCGCGAAACCGATCGCTTCCGGAAAAATCTCGCCCTCCGCCGACGCATAACCGCGCTCGCGGATGTCTTTCAGCGCGGCCTTCATATCGGCCAGCTTCGGCGGCGGATTGCCGGCGGGCGAAGGTCCCGCCTCCGCCACGGCCTTTGCCACCACGTCGTCGGGCAGATACGCCAGCATGCAGCGGCCGACCGCGCCCCAGGCCACCTTCTGCTCCATCAACGGCTCGAAATGATAGCCAAGCGGGTGCGGCGAACGAGCCACCACGGTGCCGACGAAACGGCGAGACGCCGGCAGATACATCGCAAAATAGCACGTCTCGTGACAGGCATCGCGCAGGGCGTCGAGGATCGGCCGCGCAATCTCCTCGACATCGATCTGCCTGGTGATCAGCGACGCCACCCGGAATAATTCGCGGCCGGCGCGATAGCGCTGTGTGGTCGCGCGCTGCTCGATCAGCCCTTGCGTCATCAGAAGCTTGAGCAGCCGATGCACCGTGCTCGGCGGCAACGACAATCGCTGCGCGAATTCCTTGACCGAGATTTCCCCGCCCATTTCCGCGACGCATTGCAGCAGCCGCACAACACGAACCACAGTGCTGGTTGCTTCTTCCGACACCTTGCATGCCCCTTTAATGTGCCCGCAGAAATCCGATCGCGACTTGTCAGGCCCGCCGGTGCGCTCTATCCTACTGAGTGGAAGAGCATTCCGCTAGAAGGAATGACACCGGGTGGGAGGAAATGACTGAGCGTCGGCAATTGACGGCCGCCGCGGCCGCACCGGGTTTGCTTGACGCGCCCTTAGCCGGCGCCGCGATGCAGCCCGGAGACGGAACAGCTGTGCCTGTCCCAGCCGCGCCGCTGCTCAGCGTCGAAGACCTGCATGTCAGCTTCGCCACCGATGTCGCCACGGTGCGCGCGGTCGAAGGCTTCAGCCTGCAGGTCCGGCCCGGCGAAATCGTAGCATTGGTCGGCGAATCCGGCTCCGGAAAATCGGTCTCCGCGCATTCGATCATGCGGCTATTGCCGCGGACCGGCCGCGTCCCGCAAGGCCGCATCATGTTCGAAGGGCGCAATCTCCTCGACCTGCCCGAGGAAGAGATGCGCAACGTGCGCGGCCGCGAAATTGCGATGATCTTTCAGGAGCCGATGACCTCGCTCAATCCGGTGCTTCCGATCGGGTTGCAGATCATCGAGCCGTTGCAATTTCATCTCAAGATGAGCACCCATCAAGCCAATGAGCGCGCCGCTGAATTGTTGCGGCTGGTCGGCATCACCGATCCCGAGCAGCGGCTGAAGCAATATCCGCATCAGTTTTCCGGCGGCATGCGCCAGCGCGTGATGATCGCGATCGGGCTGGCCTGTAATCCGAAGCTGATCATCGCCGACGAGCCCACCACGGCGCTGGACGTGACGATCCAGGCGCAGATTCTCGAACTGATGAAATCGCTGTCGCGCGATCTCGGCATCGCGCTGATCATCATCACCCACAATCTCGGCATCGTTGCGCGTTACGCGCATCGTGTGGTCGTGATGTATTCCGGCCGCGTGGTCGAACAGGGCGAGGCCGATCCGGTGTTTCACCGGCCGCGCCATCCCTACACCATGGGGCTCCTGCGTTCGGTGCCGCGACTCGATCGCCCGCGCACGGGTTTGCTTGCGACCATCGAAGGACTTCCGCCATCGGCTGCCGATCGATTGCCGGGCTGCCGCTTTGCCCCGCGCTGCCCGTTCCACCTGCCGATCTGCGATACGCCGCCGCCGCTGGCACCGACCGATACCGGCGGCCTCTCGGCCTGCGCGCGCGCGCCGGAGATCGCGGAGGGAAAGCTGGCTTGGGCCAAGGCTGGCGCGGCGGCGATGGAGGGCGCGCGGCAGGATTCGCCGGTGCCGGTCATCTCGGTGCGAAATCTCACCAAGCATTTTCCGGTCAAGACCGGCATGCTGGCGCGGACGCATCTGGTGCGGGCGGTCGAAAATGTGAGCTTCGAGGTGCGGCCGGGCGAGACCGTGGGGCTTGTCGGCGAGTCGGGCTGCGGCAAAAGCACGGTCGGCCGGCTGATCCTCCGGCTGGAGACTCCGACCGCGGGCTCGATCGCATTCGAAGGCCGCGACTTCGCGGAGGCGAGCCGTGCCGAATTCAAGACCATGCGCCGCAAGATCCAAGCCGTGTTCCAGGATCCCTATTCATCGCTCAATCCGCGCATGACCACCGGCCAGATCATCGCGGAGCCGCTGACGGTTTATGGCATCAGTCCGGACGGCGCCGCAGCGCGCGAGCGGGTCGCCACACTGCTCAATGAGGTCGGGCTACGGCCGGAAATGGCCGACCGCTATCCGCATCAGCTGTCCGGCGGCCAGCGCCAGCGGGTCGGCATTGCGCGCGCGCTTGCGATCGAGCCGCAATTCATCGTCTGCGACGAAGCGGTCTCGGCGCTCGACGTGTCGATCCAGGGACAGATCGTCAATCTGCTGGAATCGCTGCAGCGCAAGCGCGGCTTGTCCTATCTCTTCATCGCGCATGACCTCGCCGTCGTGCGCCATATCTCGTCGCGCATCGTGGTGATGTATCTCGGCCGGGTGATGGAAACCGCCGACCGCGATGAATTGTGCGACCGCCCACTCCATCCCTATACGAAGCTTTTGCTCGATGCCGCCCCGATCCCCGATCCGGCGGTGGAGACGGCGCGCGCGCCGCGATTGATCCAGGGCGAATTGCCAAGTCCGCTGTCGCCGCCGACAGGCTGCGTGTTCCATACCCGCTGTCCGATCGCCACCGCCGAATGCCGCAAGGACATTCCCGCGCTACGCGATATCCGCCCTGGCCATTCCGTGGCCTGTATCAAGGTCTGAGCCAGGAGACGCGCGCATGTTCCGCTATGTCGCCAACCGCCTCCTGCTCGCTATCCCGACCCTGATCGGCGTGGCCATCATCACCTTCTTCGTGCTGCGGGTGGTGCCCGGGGATATCGTCGAGGCCAAGCTGCGCGGCGACGGCGCGCAGGTCACTGTCGACGTGATCGAACGCGAGCGCGCGCGGCTGGGCCTCGACAAACCCCTCTCCGAACAATTCGTCGACTGGATGAAGGGACTCGCGCGCTTCGACCTCGGCAATTCGATGTGGACCGGACGGCCGGTGATCGACGAAGTCGCCGCTCGCTTCCAGATCACGTTTCAAATCGCGCTGATGGCGACCCTGATCGGCTGTTTCATCGCGATCCCGCTCGGAACCTTGGCGGCGCTTTATCGCGGCACATGGATCGATACCGCGATCCGGATGTTCGCGGTGGCTGGCCTCGCGGTGCCAAGCTTCTGGCTCGGCATGCTGATCATTCTCGGCATGCTTTGGAGCATCGGCACCCTGCCCCCGCTCACGTTCACGCCGATCTACAAGAATCCCGGAGCCAATCTCTGGCAGCTGATCTGGCCGGCGCTCGCGGTCGGATACCGGTTTGCGGCGGTGCTGACCCGCATCGTGCGCTCGTCGCTCCTGGAAGTTCTGGGCGAGGATTACATCCGCACCGCGCGCGCCAAGGGCGTGATCGAATCGGTGATCGTGCGGCGGCATGCCTTGCGCAATGCGCTGCTTCCAGCGGTCACCGTGATCGGGCTGGAATTTGCGTTTCTCCTGGGCGGCCTCGTGGTCACCGAGCAGGTGTTCAGCCTCAACGGCCTCGGCAAGCTGTTCATCCAGAGCGTTGCGCGGCACGACTTCACGCTGATCCAGGGCATGGTGATGCTGTTCGCTACCTTCTACATCGTCACCAATCTGGTGATCGACCTCATCTACGCCGCGCTCGATCCGCGCGTTCGCTACAGTTGAGGATGCCATGACCGACACCACCATCCGTCCCGCAAAGCGTCCGTCCTGGTTGCGCAATCCGCTGGTCGATTTCTGCATCAAGCAGCCGGCCGGCATGGTCGCGCTGCTGGTGCTGCTGATCATGCTGTTCGCCGGCGTGTTCGCCGAGTACATCGCGCCCTACGATCCGATCCGCAACAACATGGCCAGCATGCTGCAGCCGCCGAGCTGGAAGCATCTGTTCGGCACCGATCCGTTCGGCCGCGATATCTTCTCGCGCATCATCTACGGCGCGCGCACCGCCTTGATCATCGGTCTCTCGTCGGCCTTCCTCGGCTGCACCGTCGGCGCGATCATCGGCGCGGCGTCCGCCTATTTCGGCGGCAAGATCGACAATGCAATCCAGCGCGGCATCGACCTGATGCTCTCCTTCCCGCTGATCGTGCTGGCACTGGTGGTCGTTGCCGTGCTCGGCCGCAACCTCGTGTTCGGCATCGACATCAACCTCATTCTGGCGATCGCGATCCCGATCGTGCCGCAGGTTGCGCGCGTGATCCGCTCGTCCGCACTGGTGGTCCGCAACCTGCCCTATATCGATGCGGCGCGGATTGCGGGTTATTCCAACACCCGCATCGTGCTGCGCCACATGATCCCGAACCTGATGGCACCGTTCCTGATCATGCTGACGGCCTATATCGCGCAGGCGATCCTGCTCGAAGCGGTGCTGTCGTTCCTCGGACTGGGCGTGTCGGAGCCGGTGCCGGCCTGGGGCCTGATGCTCTCGGGCAGCGCCTCGGACTTTTTCGAGGAAGCGCCGTGGATCGTGATCTTCCCGGGGCTCGCCATCAGCCTCGCGGTGTTCGCGTTCAACCTGCTGGGCGACGCGCTGCGCGACTGGCTCGATCCGAAATTCAAGACGTAGCAAATCCAGACACAACATCTGTATTCCGCTCATGCCCGCGAAGGCGGGCATCCAGTCTGCGGCTCTGGGTTCCCGCCTTCGCGGGGACGAGC
>JAEZBA010000244.1 GCA_023430245.1 Pseudomonadota bacterium | reverse complement strand
CTACAAGGGTGCGCAACTCGCCTATCCCGACATTCTTGCCGGGCGCGTCGATTTCTTCATCGATTCCTATCCAGCAGCGCTGCCGCACATCAAATCGGGCAACGTGCGCGCGATCGCGATTGCGGGTCCGAGGCGCAATCCGCAGACTCCCGACGTACCCACTATGGCGGAAGCCGGTGTGAAGGGCTTCGATATCGACTCGTGGATCGGCATTTTCGCGCCGGCCAAGACGCCACCGGAGGTGCTGGCCAAGCTGCGCAAGGAGACCCGTGCGATCATCCCGTCGCTGAAGGACAGCTATGCCAAGGTAGGCGGCGACATCATGGAGCTGGACGAGGCGCAGACACAGGCGTTCATCCAGAAGGAATACGACATGTGGACCAAGGTGATCCGCGACGCCGGAATCAAGCTGGACTGATCAACTGATCTGACAGCATCGGTCGCGTCCCGGCCGCGCGCTCAATCGTTCAGAAATGTCGGGCAATGGCCGTGCGCCTTTGCCCATGCCTTCAACGCGTCGCGTGTGACTTCGGTATTCCAGCCCGGATTGGCACGCTCCTGCGCGATCATTTCCTTGGTCGCATGCGCCTTCGGACTGATCGGCAAGGCGCCCGATTTGATCGCGTCGAGAAGCGCAGCGGTGCACGCCGCCGATTCCTGCGTATAGGGATGACCGGGCTCGATCTCGCACCACAGCCGCGATGCGTTCGAGACGTTCAGCTTGTTGACCAGCTTCCATGCGGCGTAATTGGGCTTGCGCGGCGCGTGCGCCACAACGGTGGCGCTGGTATTGACCTGCGTCAGCATCAGCTGCGCCACGCACAGAATGATGCCGGCCACGATCGTGCAATAGCCGCCCATCAGCGCCAGCGGGACGGATACGCCCTCCTGGATCGCCCACAGCGTACAGCCGATGGCAAACAAGAGCGCCGCGGCCAACGGAATGATTTGCGACGGTCCGATGCGGCTGCGGAGACTGAGCAGCAACTCGCGAATTCCTTCGAAGCCGGCGACCGGCGACGGCGCGGCCAACACAGCTGAACGAGCCTGTGATGTCATCTTGGACGTCTGATGGTTTGCCATGATTGCTCTTGGTCAGGTCAACGGAAGGAACCACGCAAGCGACGAATCGAACACCGCGCGCGTCAGTTAATCCAATGCATCGATTTGCGGCAACTAATGACCGCGGCCATCGTGCAACGTGGATGGGTGACAATATGCGCGAATCGTGACTCGCGCTCCCACTCGCCGATCATCTCTACTGATAGGCGATAACGTATTCGCACCCCGAGGCAGTCGCGAATTGCCGCGTCGCACGCCCCGTCGCAAGTTCGAATTCCAGCACCACCGCATCGTCGTGGCAGCAGAGATAGGCGTGCTGTTCATCTTGTGCGAAGCCGAATCCCATCGGTGCCTTGCGCGTGGCGATGGATGCAAGCTGCTGAAGCGAAGCGGCGTCGAAAATCGCGGCGTGATTGTCGAGTAGTGACGACACGCAGACAAAGCGGCCGTCCGGCGAAACGCGTACGCGCTTGAGCTGGTTCGGCCTGCCCTCCCCGCCCGTGATCGTGATGGTGTCGCGCAGCCTTTCGCTTGCGGCGTCGAACACATACAGAGTCGGCGTACGGTGGGCACAGACAAAAAGCGTCCTGCCATCCGGGCTGACACACAGCCCTTCGGCTAGATCGGGAATCGGCAGCTGCCCGCTGGCCTCGCGCTTGCTGCGGTCGATCACCGCCACAAAGTCCGACGTCTTGCAGGACGCGAACACCTTGTCGGCTGCGTGGCTGATGGCGAGCCAATGCGCGGCCTTGCCGGTGTCGATCCGCTCCACGCTGCCGGTCGCCGGATCGATGACCAGCGCCGCGTTATCCAGTTCGGCCGTGCACCACAGCATGCCGTCGCGATCCAGCATCACACCATGCGGAGCGACATCGCCACCGGTATCGATCATCCGCAGGATCGCCTTGCGATCAAGGTCCATCAGCGCGACGCGGCGATCGGCATTCGCATTCTTGCCAAAGATGCCGCCGCCATAGACCGATGCGAAGACCCCGCGGCCGTCGCCCGCCAGTACCATCTCGTGGGTCGAGGCCGGCATGTCGATCTCGCCGGTCATCGCCAGACTTGCCGCGTCGAAGAACTGCACCTTGTTGGCGGTCTTGCAGGTGACGACAAGCCGGGGCCCGCCCGGCTGGTTGTTGGGATCGACGATCATGCGCTAGCGACTCACGGGTTCATCCGGAATGAGGCGTCGAAGCCCAGCTCGCGCCTCGCCTTCTCGCTCGAGACCGCGCCGTCATCCTCGGCAATATTGTAGATGCCTGGCCGGCCTTTCGACAGCGCCAGCAGCGCGGCCTGCGCCGCCGCGTCGACATGCAGCGGTGCGGCGCCGTTTGGTTGATCCGTCCATGTGCCCGGACCGTAGAAGCGGCCGTAGCGCAAGACGACGCCGTCGATACCGTGCGTGCCTGTCACCGCCCGCTCCAGCGCCATCACGCCGGTCTGAGCCGGATCGATCGGGTGCTCCTCGGCCAGCGGTCCCTGTCCCGGCGCATAGGCAAAGGCAATGCTCTGCGCGATCACCCGCGGCACATTGTTGGTCAGAGCGGCGTCTACCAGATTACGCGTGCCCGCAATGCGCAGCCGGGCATTGGCTTCGAGCGCCTGCGGGAGTGTTTTGGGATCGATCGCCTGCGGAAGGTCGGTGAGCTGATGGATAATGACATCGGGCTGTACCGCGTAGACCGCAAGCTTGAGCTTGTCGGCGTCATAGGCATCGACCAAGACCGGAAC
>JAEZBA010000241.1 GCA_023430245.1 Pseudomonadota bacterium | reverse complement strand
CCGCCCTCGACCTTGGCGAAATTCGTGGTCAGGTCCACAACCAGCCGATCGCCCTTGAGCACATTGGCACCCTGGGTAATGACCACGCCGCCCGAAAGGGTCACGGTATTGGTCTTCATCTCGATGTTGCCGGTTGCACCGGTCGCGGTCTGGTCCTTGGTGGTCACGATGACACCGCCGCGCGCTTCCAGGCGGCGGATCGACTGCCGGCCGCCCGGCCCCGGCTGTGCCGCTTTCATGGTGCTGGCCTTGGCGCCGCCCTTCGGATCGTCCTGATCGTAAAAGACGCGCAGCTCCTTGCATTTCATGACCGTGTCGCCCTGGGTGACCACGACATTGCCCATGAACACGGCCATCTTGTCCTTGTCGCGCACCTCGAGCGAGGCAGCTTCGATCTGGATCGGCTGATCCTTGTTGGTGCCGAAGCCCTGCAAAGCATTCGGCACACCCGTGCCCTGAGGCTGCGGCTTTGTCTGAGACAGCGCAGGCGTGACACCTGCCAGCACAACGGCAAAGGCGGCCGCCAGAAGCAGTCCGCTCGATTCGCGACACGGCTTCATTGTGCGTTCGCCTGACTCGCCGCCTGCGACTGCACGCCGCGATTGACCGCTTCCGGCGTCAACACCAGAACGACGCCACCATCAAACCGGATCACCCCGCCGGTTTCGGTCACTTCCAGACTGTTGGCGTCGAGCGTGCCCTGCGGCATCTTCATCTGTACCGGCTTTTCGGAAACGATACGGCCTTTCTTGATCTCGACCTGCGCTTCGGTCAGGCGACCCTGATAGCCTGCGGTCGATATGATCAGGATCTCCTGGTTGAGCTTCAAAAGATCCGCCTTGGTATCGTAGACGCCTTCGACGGCAGTGAGAGTCACCCGGCTCTTGTCCTCCATGTCAATCCGGCCGCTGATTTCCTTCATCTCCACGATGGTCGGGTTTCTCGTATCCTGCGAGGCGGAGGTGGCGCTGACCGCGTATTCGCGCTGATCCTTGGTGAAGCCGGCGAGACGCGGCGCCTCCATGGTGATCTTCGATCCGGATATCACGAGCGTACCGAACTCGGTCGGCACCCTGAGCCAGCGCGCCGGATTGAGATAATTCGCGAGCACCAGACCGGTCAGGGTCAAGACCAGCACAGCAGGAACCGCGATGCGCAGCGCCCGCACGCGGCGGCTGTGCCGGCGAGCACCCACAATGACTGCCTGCGGCCGGCCCGCGGTCGGCTGGCCCGGCTGGCCCCAGTCCTCCGGTCCGGCAAGCATGCGGTTCATGAAGAGGTTCGTCCTGCCCGGAATCGATGGTCACCCGTTGCCATCCTAGCCCCGGACGGCTGGAAAATCGCGCCCGAATATGGCCCAGGCACGGCGGCAGCCTCAGGAATGGGAGAAAATATCCTCCTCGGGCCAACCCTGCAGGTCGAGAGCCGCCCGGTGCGGCAGGAACCGGAAGCAGGCCTCCGCCAGTTCGGTGCGACCTTCCCGTGCCAGCATGACGTCGAGTTTCTCCTTCGCCGCGTGCAGATAGAGCACGTCGGAGGCCGCATAGGCGACTTGGGGCTCGCTCAGCACCTCGGCGCCCCAATCGGACGATTGCTGCTGTTTCGACAGATCGATTCCCACGAGCTCGCGCACCAGATCCTTCAGTCCGTGCCGGTCGGTATAGGTGCGGGCCAGCCGCGACGCGATCTTGGTGCAATAGAGCGGCATCGGCCACACGCCGAAGGCATTCGACAGCGCCGCGATGTCGAAGCGCGCATAGTGGAAAATCTTGAGAATGTCCGGGTCCGCCAGCAGCCGCCTCAGATTGGGCGCATCGGAACCGCCGGCCGGAATCTGGACGACGTCGGCCGACCCGTCGCCTGGCGACAATTGGACAACGCACAGCCGGTCGCGATGCGGATTGAGACCAAGCGTCTCGGTGTCGATCGCAACCGACTGAGTGTAGCGGGACAGGTCCGGCAGATCGCCGCGGTGCAGGCGGATGGTCATGAAGTGTCCGTGGCCGTTCATGGCCGTTGCGTCAACGCCCGCATATCAACCGATGCGGCATCTCAGTCAATCCGCAATCGTGACGCCGCGGGCACCACCGCCGACAGCGGGCCGCAACGTCCGCTCGTCGCGCTCGGGGCTTGGAACCCTTCAGATCAGGTCGAAATCATACGCCGTCAGGTTGACGTCGGTGGTGAACCTGGCAACCAGCACCGCCGCTTTCGTGCCCATACCGTCCGGGTCCCAAAGCAACCGATCGGTCGTCGTGTTGAAGACGAACTGGCCGTGGCCGACCGCATCGGCGAGGCCAGTGGTGTTGCTGACGAAGTATTTGTCGGCGAAAGCGAACGCGCCGCCCGCGTCGAAATCGACACGCGCGTCGATCTTGAAGCCCTTCCTGACAATTCCGATTAGGTCCTCACCCGGCGTGAAATCGGTGATGATGTCGCCGGCTTCCTTGAGATTGGCAAACACGAATGTGTCCCACCCTGCGCCGCCGGTCAGGGTATCGGTCTTGGCGCCGCCATTGATGACGTCGTTTCCGGCGCCGCCGACGATCGTGTCGGCGCCCGTACCGCCAATGAGAATGTCATTGAAGGCAGAGCCGAGAAGTCCCTCGATCGACTTGTATGTGTCGCCGAAGGCTTCGCCGGTATTGCTCTTCGGCTTCGCCAGATTGGCGGTCACGCCCGCCGCCGCATTTGCATAGCTCGCAATGTCGAAGCCGAGGCCGCCGTCGAGCTTGTCTGCTCCACCTCGTCCTTCGAGGATATTATCGCGCGTGTCGCCCGTCAGGACGTCAGCCTTGGACGTCCCGATGAGGTTTTCGATCGACGAGTAAGTGTCGCCGGCGGCGTAGCCGGTGTTCTTCTTCGGATTGGCAAGGCTCGCAACGACTCCGCGCGAGCCCGGCTGATCGGCATAGTTCACCGTGTCGATGCCAACAGTGCCGGCGAATTTGTCTGCGGCGGCGGTCGCCTCATGAACCGCGCCGAAGACCGGACCGCGCGGACCAGGGTCGGGATTGATCGGGCGTCCTGGGTCGACAATCACTACGTCGGAATCGTCGTTGAGGATGGTCCCGACGCCCTGACCCTTGGTGATCTTGGCGCCGTTGGTGACACCCGACAGATTGACGTAGAATGTTTCATCCGGCTCGATGATACGATCACCTCGCACGGTGACCGAAATCGTCTGCTTATTCACGCCGATACCGAACGAGACCGTACTCGCCTTGCCGTAATAGTCGCCACCCGCGGAGGTCGCCGTACCGTCAGCGGTCGTGTATGTGACGTCGAACGCGGCTGCGCCACCGGTGCGCGTGACCGTGAAAATCACTTGCTGATTGCCGGAATCGCCTTCGATGATGGTCGCATCGCTGATCGACACCGATCCGGCCGGCGCGGTGTCGTCGTTAAGGATAGTACCGACGCCCACCCCATTATCGATTTTCACGCCCTTCGTGGCATTGGACAGTTTGAGGAGGAAAGTCTCCTCCGCTTCGAGAAGCGTGTCGCCCAGGATCGTGATGTCGATGGTCTTCGAGATCTCGCCTGCCGCAAAAGACAGTGTCCCGGAGCGGGCGACATAGTCTGTCCCGGCTTTCGCGCTACTGTCTTCGGTCGCAAACTTGACCTTGAAGGGCGTGTTGCCATTGCTGCGGGTAACCGTGAAGGTCATCACTTTCGTGCCGGCATCGCCCTCTGCGATCTTCACATGCGAGATCCACAAGGAGCCTGGCCTGTCCGGGGACGCGCCGTAAATGGCGCGCGCGCCGGCGATATCATCGGCCTGTGGCGCCGTGATCGACCGATCGTAGGCGGGCGCCATCAAAGTTCCGAAGCTGGAATGGCTGAGCCCGATGGCATGCCCGATTTCGTGCATCGCGACCGTGAGCAAGCCGCTCGGATTCCAGAATCCGTTTTCGCCGCTGTCGAACACGATATCGCCGGAAGAAGCATGGTTTTTCGGATTCACCCCCGCTGTTGGGAGGAAGGCTTGGGCCAAAGTCTTGGACGGGCCATCGATGTAACCGGCGGAAATACGGATATCGGTATTCTTGCCCACGCCGATATCGCCGCCACCGTCCAGTTCCTGAACGAACGTGATGTTCGCAATGGCTGACCAGGCAGCGAAGGCTCTTGTCAGGACGGAGGTGAAGTCGAACTGGAAGATGTCCGACAGAAAGACGGTTTTGCCCTCGAAGAAGACTGCCGGCGTCTTGTCGGACAGTCCGGCCCCAGCGATGCTCCAGGTCACGACGCCGCCCGTCGTACCCGTCGTCGCCGAACCCCATTTGCCATTGGACAGCGTAAAAGGGGCGGCCATCGACTGCGCGCTTCCTTCTGCGGAGAGCGCGCAGCAGGAGCAGACAGCCGGTGCCTCCGGCGCATCGACGTCAGTGGCGTGAAAGCCGTTGCGGTCGCCGGCGGCGCAATCCAACGCGTGAATGCCGGCGGCAATCGGAGCTGCCTGCGCCGCGAATGCGCCGCCATACTGACCGGGCAGATCGGCGAGCGACTGCGATGGCGCCACACCGGCCGACCAGGCCGCAAAGACAAAACTATCGGCTATCGACGAGACCGCAGACCGGTCCGGAATCCGGACAGTAAAACTGACGCTGGCGGCACCGTACTCATGGCTCAGCGCCGGAGCAGGTTCATTTGCTGCCGGAATATCCACCGGATCGGTCGTTACATCCTCTGTCGAGTCCGAAAGTTCCCTTCCGGTCTGCGCACGATGCCCGCTCAATTCTTCGAAGATCTCGACGAGGCTCTCCATCTCACCGATGTCGATCGGCTTGAAACCCGACACATGCTCTTCAACGAAACGCATCGGAGCATCGGTGGATTGCTTCATGAAAGGCTGCATATCGTAGGGCGTGAAGCCGCGGACCTGGCGTAAGCGAGACATGGCGCTTCCCTTTCAAATCCGACATGAGACCGGGAAGCGACGATCTGGTCACCACTTGGACCGCAGCGACGGCGACGCGCTGCGTCGCCGCAATCAGTGGCCCGTCCGGAGCCTTGGCGCGCGGATTTTCGGCTGCCAGGTTAAATCTGGGTCGCCGGACCGGATCGTTCGGTTTAAGGAAGCGGAGGCTCAGGCCTCCAAACAATTTGGAGCGAAGAAATCGTTGCGATTCGCGATGCGCTCGGGGCTTTGAACCCCTCAGACCAGGTCGAAATCATGCGCCGTCAGGTTGACGTCGGTGGTGAAGCGGGCAACCAGCACCGCCGCTTTCTTGCCCGCGCCATCCGGATCCCAGAACAACCGGTCGGTGGCGGCATTGAAAACGAACTGGCCGTGGCCGACCGCATCCGCGCGCCCGGTATTGTTGCTGACGAAATATCCGTCGGCGAAATCGAATACGCCGCTGGCGCCGAGATCGACGCGCGCATCGATCTTGAAACCTTTCCTCACAATTCCGATCAGGTCCTCACCCGGCGTGAAATCGGTGATGACGTCGCCGGCTTCCTTGATATTGGCAAACCGGAACGTGTCGCGCCCCGCGCCTCCGGTCAGGGTATCGATTTTGGCGCCACCATCGATGATGTCGTTTCCGCCACCGCCCATGATCGCCTCGACGCCCTTGCCGCCGGTCAGCACATCGTTGAATTGCGAGCCGAACAGCCGCTCGATCGACTTGTAGGTGTCGCCGGCGGCATCGCCGGTATTGAGCTTCGGATTCGTCAGGTTGGCGGTCACGCCGGTCGTGGCATTGAGGTAGCTCGCGGTATCGAAGCCGGCGCCGCCATCGAGCTTGTCCGCACCCCGCCCGCCCTCGAGGATGTTGTCGCCCGCATCGCCCGTCAGAGCATCAGCCCTGGACGTCCCGATGAGGTTTTCGATCGACGAGTAAGTGTCGCCCGCGGCATAGCCGGTGTTCTTCTTCGGATTGGCAAGGTTCGCAACGACGCCGAGCGAGCCCGGCTGATCGGCATAGCTCACCGTGTCGACACCGCCGAACCCCCTGAAGAACTCCCGCGCTGCGGTGGCGACGAAAAAATTGTCGCCGCCGTCACCGTTCAGCACCGGATCGTAGGTTCCGACAGAGAGACGGTAGGTTCCACTACCGGCGTCATTGGAGGTCGCGGCGCCGAGATAAAACCGACCGGATGAAGTTGCAGAATAAATGATCTGCGATTCGTATGACGAGCCGCCGTCGTCGTCGAAGGTGATGAGATTTCCGGCGCGGTCGTAAAGATAGAGATAGGGGTCCGACAGCGTTCCGCTGTTGCTTGGCGCGCCTCTGAGGTCGAATACGTAAGTGACCCCCGCCGTCAGCGTGACGCGGAACCAGTCGCGATCGCCCGCGACTTCAAGATTTCCGGTTGATGAGCCGCCGACCGCGACCAGGCCGAACGGAGCGGTCGTGTCGTTGAAATGATCGGCATAATCGTCGGACGGGACCGGCGCTGTCGTTGCTGACCCGTAGATGGCGCGCGCGCCCGCAATATCGTCGGCCGTAGGCGCGGTGATCGACGGATTGTAGTAGGGCGCCATCAAGGCATTGCTGATACTGGAGTGACCCAGTCCGATCGCATGACCGATCTCATGGGTCGCGACGGCAAGCAGGCTGCTCGCCGTCCAGAAGCTGGATTCGCCGCTGTCGAACACCATATCGCCCGAATAGGCGTAGTTCTGCGGATTGCCCGCCGTCGCCGGATAGAAGGCGCGCGCCAGCACATTGTAATTGCCGTCGATATGGGCCGTGCCAATACGGATATAGGCGCTGTCGCCAACGCCGAAATTTCCGCCGCCATCGGCCACCTGGACGAAGTCGATATTCGCCACCGAGGACCAGGCCTCGAAGGCTTGGGTGAACACCGACACATAATCGAAGTTGAACACGCTCGAGAGCGAAACGGTGGAGCCGCTGAAGAAGCCGACGCCGGTCTGGTTCGTGAAGCCAGCGCCCACGAAGCTCCAGGTCACGGTGCCGCCCCAGGAGCCCGATGCGCCGGACGTTCCCCACTTGGTGCCGGACAGAGTGTAGTCATCGGTTTGCGGGCCGGACTGGCCGCTCCCGTAGGTGAAGGCGCAACAGGAACACGCCATCGGCGCCGCCGCAGCATCGACAGCCGCCGCTTCGAATCCGTTGCCGCCGTTGCTGCCACTGCCGCCAGCGGCGCAATCAAGCGCATGGATGCCGGAGGCCACCGGCTCGACCTGCATCGCGAAAGCGCCGCCATAGTGGAGCGGCAGCTCGTCGAGCGGTTGCGACGGCGCGGTTCCGGCCGACCATCCGGCAAACGAGAAATAATCCTCAGACCTTGATGCGCTGCCAGCGTCGGGAATTCCCGTGCGCAGATCGACGGTCGCCGCCCCGAACTCATCGGTCAGGGACGTAGCGGCCGGATCAGCCGCAGGACCGTCAGGCATTCCGGCGACAAAACTGTCGAAGTCGCCCGCAACGACCTGTGCCGACGCAAGAGCCGTCACGGTCTCTTCGACCAACACAAGCGCGCCGGGGAAATCATCGAACTCCGCGATCGCGCGGACCGGCTTGGCGGTTTCGAAAACCTCGACCGCTCCGGCGGCGTGACCCGGCCCCGTCGAATCGGTGGTGAAGAACCACCCAAGCGGGTGAATGTCCTGCGACGACGCAGGGCGGAATGGCCGTAACCGAGGCATGGTCCCACCGGCGAGTTTACCCGACGCATCGCCTGCGTCCGGGTCACGATCCGCAGATACGCGACACAACCAGCGCTACCGGATGGATTTTAGAGAAGCTTCAAAGCGCGGGCGCAGCCTCGACCAATTCCGGCTACGCAACCTTTACCATTCGCCGTTCGAGATGGTGCCCAGGAAAGGACTCGAACCTTCACAGCCGTTAAGCTACTGGCACCTGAAGCCAGCGCGTCTACCAATTCCGCCACCTGGGCAAGGGGCAGACACATAGGTTGCCGGGTCGGCCATTGTCAACGATTGGAGACCTGTACAGGCAGAAATCCTTGCGGTATCCCGCACGGATCGCGCCGGCGCGCATTTCGAGCAGCTTCCAAGGCGGCTTTCATGGCCCTCCAGACCAATTCCGACACCCTCATCACCGTATTCGGCGGCTCCGGCTTTCTCGGCCGCCATGTGGTCAGGGCCTTGGCGAAACGGCGCTATCGCATCCGCGTCGCGGTGCGGCGGCCGGAACTGGCCGGGTTCCTGCAACCGCTCGGCACCGTCGGCCAGATCCATGCGGTCCAGGCCAATCTGCGCTACCCGGCCTCGGTCGAGGCAGCGGTGCGCGAGGCCTCGGTGGCGATCAATCTGGTCGGCATTCTGTTCGAGCGCGGACGCCAGAGCTTCGAGGCCGTACAGCATTTCGGCGCCGAACAGGTCGCGCTCGCGGCGAACGCGCACGGCGCGCGCATGATTCATGTCTCGGCGATCGGCGCCGACGAGAATTCGCCCTCGCTGTATGCGCAGGCCAAGGCCCGCGGCGAGCACGCGGTGCGGGCGGCCTCGCCCGATGCGGTGATCGTGCGGCCGTCGGTGGTGTTCGGACCGGAGGATGATTTCTTCAACCGATTCGCCGCCCTGGCGCGCATCCTGCCGGCGCTGCCGCTGGTTGGCGGCGGGCATACCCGCCTGCAGCCGGTCTATGCGGCCGATGTCGGCGAGGCCATCGCTACTCTCGTCGAAACCGGCATCGGCGCCGGCAAGACCTACGAATTCGGCGGACCCGAAGTGCGCACCATGCGCGAGATCATGGAATACGTGCTGGCGGTGACGGAGCGGTCGCGGCTCTTGGTGCCGCTGCCATTCGGGCTGGCGAAGATGAAGGCCTCGGTTCTCCAATTCCTGCCGAAGCCGCCGCTGACGCCGGATCAGGTTGAATTGCTGCGCGCCGACAATGTGGTGTCGGAGGCGGCCATCCGGGATCACCGCACCTTGCAGGGGCTCGGCATCACGCCCGCCGCTTACGAGGCGATCGTGCCCGATTATCTCTGGAGCTTCCGCAAGACCGGTCAGTTCCGCGCCGGCCGCTTCGCCTGAGACCCCGCGGATAGCCGAAGAGATCCGGAACGACATAACCTTTTGGTTATGGAGCGCAAAAAATTGCTCATTTTACTTCGCGGACACGCTGCGCTTTGTGATCGCCATCGAGTCAGCCTGTTTGGACGAGCGTTGTGATCCTGCGCATTCTGAAGTGGCTCCGCGGCCTCTACGCGCGCCTGCGCGCCCACGATAACCGGCCGCAAACAAGATATCGGCCGGAACGGCATTACATGCGGGGACCCGGACCGAAGGCCCGCGAACGAGCCGGCTCGTAAACCTAAAAAAACCAACCGGAGGAAACGATGATCTTACTGAAGCCGCTCGCCGTGGCGCTTACGCTTGCCGCCGCCGCAGGAACCGCGGCAGCACAAAATCCGTCGGCCGCGCCGATCCGGGTGATCGTCGGCGTACCGGCCGGCGGGGTGCTCGACCCCTATGCACGGATCGTCTCGGAGCACATGGAGAAAACCCTCGGCAAGACGATGATCATCGAGAACAAGCCGGGTGCGAACGGCAATCTCTCGGCCATGACGGTGCTGGATGCTCCAGCCGACGGTCAGGCGATCTGGATCGGCACCCAGTCGATGACCGAAATCAATCCGAGCGCCTATTCGAACCTGCGCTGGTCGATGAAGAATTTCGTGCCGATCATCAAGGGCGTTTCAGCGCCGCTGGTGCTGGTGACGCATCCGAGTGTGCCGGCCAAGACGCTGCCCGAACTGATCGCGTACATCAAAAAGAATCCCGGCAAGCTCGGCTATGCGTCGTTCAGCCCCGGCACGCCGTCGCATTTTCTCGGCTTCCAGATGAACGAGCGCTTCGGCCTCGACCTCGCGCATATTCCCTACAAGGGCTCCGGACAGCAGACCAACGATCTGGTGGCCGGGCACGCCCTGCTCGGCTTCAGCCAGCTGGGCAGCACCGTGCCGCATATCAAGGCCGGGCGCCTCAACGCGATTGCCGTGACGAGCCCGGAGCGATCGCGATTTCTTCCGGACGTCCCGACGCTCGCCGAACTCGGCCATCCCGATTTCAACACCACGATCTGGTTCGGTATGCTGATGCGCGCGGAAACTCCCCCGGCCATGATCGAAGCCTATGTCAAGGCCGCGAAGGCCGCGCATGAGGATCCCGAGGTCAAGAAGAAGCTCGAGACGCTCGGATTCGACGTGCCGGCGCACACCGGCCCTGGCGTCGCGGCCGATATCGCGGCGCAGACCGAACGCTGGCGTCGGCTTGTGGAGGCAACCGGCTTTAAGGCGAATTGAGCGGCGTCATCCCGACGCCGACTCGGCACGGAACGCCGCGATCATCCTTGCCGCAGCGAGGCTCGTCTTCGCCTCGCTGCGAACCGTGATCCCGACCGGCCCCTCGAGGCTACGCGCGGCGATCGGCAGCTCGGCAAGGAAATGGCGGTCCGCCACCGCATCGAGATAGCCACGCGGGAGAAACCACACCGCATCGGTCTGACGCACATAGGCATGAGCGAATTCCGACGACGTGGTTTCGATCAGGTCGGCGGGACGCGGAATGCCAGCGGTCATGAAATAGCGTTCGATTTCGTGGCGGATGACCGTGCCGTGATACGGCAGGATGCACGGATAATCGGCGATCATCGCAAGCCGGAAGCGCGAACGCGTCAGCAGCGGATGACCCGGCCGTACCGCGCCGGTCAGGCGCTCCGTGAACAGATGTTCGAAGGTCAGGTTCACCATATATTCCGGCTGCGCGAGCCTGCCGACCACCAGTTCGAGCTCGCCGAGGCGAAGCATATCCAGCAGCCGTGCATTGTCGCCGGTTACAACACGGACCGTCGTATCGGGGGCCTGGGCCTTGAATCGCTGCACCGCCTTCGGTGCGATCTTCGCGGACACGTTGGGCAGCACGCCGATCCGCAATTCCGATCCACTCGTGACCTGCGACTGGCGAACGCTGTCGATACCCTCGCGGATCGATGCGACACTCGCCGCTGCATGCTGGAGAAAGGTGGTCCCCGCGCGCGTCAGCAGCATGCCGGTCTTGTCGCGGGAGAAGAGCTTGCTGCCGAGTGCCTGCTCGAGTTCGCGCAGGGTCTTGGACAGGGCGGGCTGGGTGATGCCGAGTGCCTGCGCCGCCGCGCCGACACTGCGCAACTGAGCGATGGTCAGGAAGCTCTGCAGATGACGAAAGCGAATACGGGTCTCGGACATCGGCCGCCTCGATCGCAATAACCGGGCGGTTATAGCAGCCTGTTCGTCCGGCAGGCCAGGCGGCCTGCTGCGAGCGGCTTTCTCAGAAGCCGATCGCGAGCAGGAGAAGCCCGATCGAGCCGACGATCACCCGCCACCAGGCGAACAGGCCGAAGCCATGCCGCGACACATAGTCGAGGAACGTCTTGACCACGATATAGCCGGCGACGAACGAACAGGCGAAGCCGATCCCGACCAGGATCACATTGTTCGCCGTCATCTGATCGTGGTTCTTGATCAGATCGAGCGTGAACGCGCCGGCCATGGTCGGCATCGCGAGAAAGAACGAGAATTCCGCCGCCGACCGCTTGTCGGCACCGAGCAGCATCGCCGACACAATGGTGGCGCCGGATCGCGACACGCCCGGTATCATGGCGAAACACTGGCAGAAGCCGATGATCAGGCACATCGGCAGCGAGAACTGCATGACGTCGCTATACCTCGGCTTGAAGTCGAGCTGATCCACCCATAGCAACACCGCGCCACCCGCGATCAGCGTGAAACAGACCACCCATGCGTTGAAGAGATAGTCCTTGATAATCGAATGCATCGCCGCCCCGATCAGGGCCGCGGGCAGGAACGCGACAAGCACGCCGATCACGAAGCGCCGCGCCGCCGGATCGGAAAACATCCCCGTAGCCAGGCCCCACAGCTTGTGGAAATAGATCGACAGGATCGCGAGGATGGCGCCGAGCTGGATCAGGACCACAAAAGTCTTGCCGAAATCCTCGTCGCCGAATCCGAGAAACCGCTGCAGCAGCAACAGATGGCCGGTCGATGACACCGGAAGGAATTCCGTCAGCCCCTCGACAATTCCGAGGAGGGCCGCCTTGATCAGGTCGCTCATGCTGAAAAGCCCCAACGCACGGCCCGGCGGTCTGGAATCGAGCCGGCATCGTTGTGGCGCGAAACCCTCTCGCCGGGCAACGAAATTTCCGATAGCCCAACACTTTGCCGCTTTTTACAGCATGATCCGCGGCTTCATCCTCCTGATTCGCAAGGCCTGATGCTCACCCTGTTCCATCACCCCTTCTGCCCCCATTCGCGTTTTGCGCGATTGGCGCTCGAAGAATTCGACCTCGAAACCGACCTTGCGGAAGAGCGCGTCTGGGAGCGGCGCGAGGAGTTCCTGATCCTCAACCCGGCCGGGCAGACGCCGGTGCTGATCGCGGAAGGCCTTCCGGCGGTCCCGGGAGCGAATGTGATCGCGGAATTCCTGTCCGAGATGCATGGCTCGCTTGGCGATGGGGTCGCGGACCGCAATCTCATCGGCATCAGCCCGCAGCAGCGGGTGGAGGTCCGGCGGCTGATGTCCTGGTTCGCCGACAAGTTTTCGGCCGAGGTCTCGGCCCCGCTCGTCAACGAGCGATTGCACAAGCGGTTCATGACGCCGGAACAGGGCGGCGGATCGCCCGATACCGACGTGATGCGCGCGGCGCGCCGCAACATTCGCTATCACCTTGCCTATATTGACTGGCTCGCCGGCCAGCGCGACTGGCTGGCGGGTGACCGTCTCACTTTCGCGGACCTCGCCGCGGCCGCGCATCTCTCGGTCGTGGATTTTCTGGGGGACGTTCCCTGGAGCGAGAGCCAGCATGCCAAGCACTGGTATGCCCGCATGAAGTCGCGCCCGTCCTTTCGCCCGATCCTGGCCGATGTCTCCGGCGCGTTGCCGCCGTCAGCACATTACGCGGACCTCGATTTCTGAGGCCGGTGCCCGGCTTTGCCGGATGGGAGGCGAAGCGATCCGACGATCTCGGTCGCGGCCGACTGCAGATCGCGGAGATGGTCCCGCAACATATCGTCGACCGAGCGCGCGGCTTTGACCCAGATGATGTTGATGACGCCATGCACGCGGTCCCGGTCGAGGAGCGGCACCGCGATGCCGGCCAATCCGTCCGGGAACGGACGTCCGTAATAGCCTCCATCGAAGGACGGATCGCGCGTCGCGTACCCGTTCGTTCGCGTCTCGGCGAGGATTCGGTCGAACCGCGCTGTGTCACGCGCCAGACGATTCTCCGGGGCGTCCGATTTGCGCAGCCGCGCGAGGATGCGCTCGCGTTCCTTGTCCGGGCAGAAGGCAAGATACGCACGGCCCACCGCGGTCAGCACCCAGTTCACCGGCGTGCCCATGCGATGGTTCAGGAAATAGATCGAGAACGGCGTGCGCACGCGGCTGGATTCGCGCACCTCCATGTGATCGCCGGCGGGGACCATGAGGTCTGATGGCCACGATACCTTCTGGCACAGCCGATCCAGCACCGGTGCCGCGGCCTCGGCGACCGCTTCGTGACGGTCGCGCTTGCGCGTGAGATGGCTGAGATTCGAGCTGATCCGGTAATGGCCATCGGCGAGGCGTCGCGCCACGAAACCGGACGCCTCGAGCGTCTGCAGAATGCGCAGCAAGGCCGGTTTCGAGATGCCGGTCGACTCATAAAGCCCGTGCAGCGACAAGATCGGACTGTCCTGCAGGACCTGCAGCACCTTCAGTCCGCGTTCAAGACTGCGGATCGTGCCTGACGCGCTCACTCCGGGTCCTCCGTACTGATGCCACGGCGGCGGAGCCCGCGCGCCACCTCCTGGGGGCGACCCTAGCATTCCGCGCTGCGGAACGCAGTGCGTTTTTGATTTCGACTGCACAGCGGCACGCGGACAATGCGTGACACAAAAAACAAGCTTTCAAATCAGGGAGAAAAGCGATGCCAATGCGATTGCGCATGCCTGCGCTCATGCAGGCTGGACTGGTGTTCGGCGCCCTTGCCGCATGCTCCGTCTCGCAGGCCGCCGCCCAAGCGTACCCGTCCCAGGTCATCCGGATCGTGGTACCGACGGCACCGAGCACGCCACCCGACATCATCAGCCGCGTGATCGCGAACGAATTGCAGAACGCCAATGGCTGGAAGGTCATCGTCGAGAACAAGCCAGGCGCGGTCATGACCATCGCCGGCGCCGACGTGGTCAAGCAGCCGGCCGATGGCTATTCGATCCTTGCGATGAGCGTTCCGATCGCCGCGGCGCCGTCCTTCCTGCCGAAAATGTCGTTCGATGTCCTGAAGGATCTGACGCCGGTCGCAAAGATCGCGACGTCCTATAACGTCCTCGTCGCTCATCCTGGCGTGGCGGCGAAATCGGTTTCCGAACTCGTGGCGCTGCTGAAGGCCAATCCCGACAAGCTGAGCTTCTCGTCCGGCGGCTTCGGCACGCCCGCGCATCTCATTGGCGAGATGTTCAAGCTCCAGACCGGCGTGAAGGCGACGCATGTTCCCTATCAGCAATTTCCGCAGGCGATCGCGGACCTGTTGAGCGGTACCAACCAGTACATGTTCATCACCACGCTGCCGGTGACCGAACTGATCGCATCCGGCAAGTTGCGCGCACTCGCAGTGACGGGACCGAAACGGCTCGACTCGATGAAGGACGTGCCGACCATCGTCGAAGCGGGCTTTCCGGATCTCGTCGTGGAGGACTGGGTCGGCTTCGCGGTGAAGACCGGGACACCGAAGGAGATCGTCGACACCCTGAACCAGGCGATCAACAAGGCGCTGGCGAAGCCGGAGGTCCGCACCGCATTCGCAAAGGTCGGCGCCGAACCTGCGGGCGGCTCATCCGAGGATTACGGCGCGCTGCTGAAATCGCAGGTCGCGCATTGGGCCAAA
>JAEZBA010000240.1 GCA_023430245.1 Pseudomonadota bacterium | reverse complement strand
CGGCTTCCTCGCAGGCTCAAGCCTGACAATACCGAAATGCCCGACCTGCGACACGCAACAGCCTGCGATCCGCAAGCCGGCCTCCGTCCGCCAGTTGATCTGGGGCGGCTGGACCTGCGGCAATTGCAGTACCGAGATCGATCGTCACGGCAAGCCCATTACGCCGCCGGCTTGATCCACCCGACCCGGGAGCACGGTCCGCCCTGTCCCATCAGGCCGGAAGCGTCGGCCGTTCTGCCGCCGGCGACGTGATGACGCTGACCGATCCGTCCGATTCCAGAACCGCCGCCTCGGCGAGACCGACGTCGCCGACGCCGCGTGACCGGAGCGCCGCCAGTACCTCATCTTCCGTGATGCGTTCGCGACGCATCGCGTCGCTCATGAATTGCCCGCGATACAGGAGAAGCGTCGGCTCCGACTTCACCATCGATTCGACCCGCCTGGAGCGAACCGACAGATAGGCGACGACAAACTGCAGGCCGCACAACAAGAAAAGCGCGAGTAGCCCCTCGGCAAGGACCACGTCCTTGCTGAGCAAGACCGTGGCGAGGGTCGAGCCGAGGGCGACCGTGACCACGAAATCGAAAGCGTTCATCTTCGAAAGCGTGCGCTTTCCGTACAGCCGGATGAAAACAACCAGCGCCGCGTATGATGCGGCGCCAACCACTATGATCCGGAAAAGGCTGAACCAGCTTTCGAAAAACATTGTCGCAAATTGGTGTGGGCTCCTGTGCGGCAACGGCACAAAATGGCTGATGTTCCGCTTGCTCAAGAGACGGTAGCGCTTGGTGCTCACGGTCTCGTGAGAGCCGTTCAAGGCAAACATTGCCGAAACTCTGAGCGGAACACGCTTGCTCTTTCGTCAGCGCCGGCCTTGACGCCAGTTCCGGCGCGTCCATAACCACCGGCAAAATTACGGCGCCAGCGGGACAACCATGACCAGAACGATCGCAGGAAATTTCTTCGAGGACTTTCGCGTCGGACAGACCATCCGCCACGCTACGCCACGCACGGTCACGACCGGCGATGTCGCAATCTATAACGGCTTGTTCGGCGCGCGTTTTGCCGTGCAGTCGTCGGACGCATTCGCGAAGGCGATCGGTTATCCGCGCTCGCCGATCGACGACCTGCTGGTGTTCCACATCGTGTTCGGCAAGACCGTGCCCGACATATCGCTGAATGCGGTGGCCAATCTTGGCTACGCCAATTGCCGTTTCCTCGCGCCGGTCTATCCGGGCGACACTCTGAATGCCGTATCCGAAGTGATCGGACTCAAGGAGAATTCGAGCCGCAAGACCGGCATCGTGTTCGTGCGTTCTGTCGGCTATCGCGCCGATGGCACCCAGGTTCTGGAGTATGTCCGCTGGGTCATGGTGCGAAAGCGCGACGAAAGCGCAGCCGTCCAAGGCGAGCATGTGCCGCGGCGGCCGACCGCGCTTGACCCGAAGATGCTGGGCGACGCCTGCCCGCCGATCGACAGCGGCGCCTACGACAACGTGCTGGCCGGCAGCAAGGATCGCTTCGGCGATTATCAGGTCGGCGAGAAGATCGACCACATCGACGGAATCACCGTCGAGGAAGCCGAGCACATGATTGCGACGCGGCTCTATCAGAACACCGCGCGCATCCACTTCAACCAGTTCGTCGAAGGACAAGGCCGGTTCGGCCGCCGCCTGATCTATGGCGGGCACGTGATTTCGCTGGCGCGCGCGCTGTCGTTCAACGGTCTTGCGAATGCCTTCCACGTCGCCGGCATCAATGGCGGCCGTCACGTCGCGCCTCTGTTTGCAGGCAATACCGTGTTCGCGTGGTCGGAAATTCTTGCCAAGGCGGAATTGCCGCAACGGAGCGATCTGGGCGCGCTGCGCCTGCGCACGGTGGCGACCAAGGACAAGCCCTGCGCCGGCTTCCCGCTGAAGAGCGGCGACGAGGACGATCCGGCGGTGATCCTCGACCTGGATTACTGGGTGCTGATCCCGCGGTGATCTTCTTTTCCCTCCCCCGCTGCGGGAAAGGGTGGCGAGCGAAGCGAACCGGGTCGAGGCAAACTCGCACAGACCCACCCGCTGTCCTTCGCTTCGCTCGCAGTCAAGCTCGCGCAGACTGCGTAAACTTGTCTGCGTCGATCGACCTCCCCCCTTTCAGGGGGAGGTAAAGACCAAGAGCTACCCCTTGCGCATATGCTCCACGAGCTGGCGCGCGAAGGGTGACAGCGCGGCGACGTCGCGCACGCAAATCGTCAGGTCGCGCACCGCCCAGGTGTCGGTGAGATCGACCGCCTTGATCGCCATCGAGCGCGCGGCCCAGCTGACCGTGGTCTCCGGCACGATGCCGATGCCGGCATTGCGCTCAACCAGCCGGCACACGCCGTCGAACGAGCGAAGCTGCACCCGCAGCTTCAGCGGCCGGCCGATCCGGCTCGCCTTGTCGGCGAGAAAGCGCTGCAGGGCGCTGGCGCGGTCCAGACCGACGAAGTCGTAATCGAGGATGTCGGCGAACGCGGCCTTCTCGCGCCGCGCCAGCGGGTGATCGCGGGACACCACCATGACAAAGCGGTCGCTGCGGAACGGAAAGGTCACCAGCCGGCTGGTATCGACCGTGCCGGCCACGATCCCGATATCGCCCACGCCTTCCCCGATCAGGCCGACGATCTCGTCCGACAGCCGCTCCTCGAGATCGACGCTGACATGCGGATGCGCCGCCAGAAACGGGCTCAGCACATCCGGCAGGAACTCGGTCAGGGCATTGGTATTGGAGAGGATGCGGACCTGGCTGAAGAAGCCGCCGGAATAGGCGCCGAGATCCTCGCGCAGCCGTTCGGCCTGAGCGAGGATGGTGCGGGCATGCTGCAGCAGGGTCCGGCCGGCCTGGGTCGGCGTCACGCCCTGCCGGTTGCGGATCAGGAGCGGCGCGCCGATCGCATCTTCCATGTTCCGGATACGGGTCGAGGCGGCCGCCAGCGCAAGATTGGCGCGCGCAGCCCCCTGGGTGATGCTACCCGCCTCCACCACATGCCGGAACAGGCTGAGGTCGGGGATGTCGAAACGCAAAGGGCGCTCCCTGGAAAGCTTTCAATTGTGGCAGAAGCCTTCGGAAATGGCGAAGGTACCCTACTCCAAATGCTTATTGCACGGAATGTAAATCCCGATATTGGTTCGCCGTTTCCGAAATTTGACTGTCTCTAAGGCAGCCAGTCCGTGGTTTTCGGCAGCCGATCGGTGCCCCTTTGCCCGATTCGGCTCATGCTCCGGGAGCCAGGCTATTCCGGCCTTCGGGCCGCTGGAGTCGATGCGAATGGCAGATACCCGACGCGCCGTGGAAAGACCCCTGTCGCCCCATCTCAGAATCTACAAGCCAACGCTGACGATGATGATGTCGATCGTCCATCGCATCACCGGGGCGGCGCTGTTTTTTGGCACCCTGCTGATGACCTGGTGGCTGCTCGCGGCCGCATCCGGACCCACCGCCTATGCCAAGGTCCAGACCTTCATGGGCTCGATTTTCGGGATGCTGATCCTGTTCGGATACACGTGGGCGCTAATCCACCACATGCTGGGCGGCATCCGCCACCTGATCTGGGACACCGGCCGCGGTTTCGGCCCGGTCGAGCGCGAATGGCTGACGCTGGCCACAATCATCGGTTCGGTCGGCCTCACGCTGCTGATCTGGATCGTCGGATTCTTCTTCATTGGAGGCGCCCGATGAACAAGCATCGGTCCATGCGCACGCCGCTGTCTCGCGTGCGCTTCCTCGGGTCGGCGCATTCCGGCACGGATCATTTCTGGAAGCAGCGCGTCTCCTCGGTCGCGCTTGTGCCGCTCACCGTCATCTTCGTCTTCATCGTGGTCGGCCTGCTCGGCCGCAATCATGCAGCGGCCGCCCAGATTCTCGGGTCGCCGTTCGTTGCGATCACCGTCATGCTGTTCGTGATCGCGAGCGCTTATCACATGTGGCTCGGCATGCAGGTGATCATCGAGGATTACGTGCACAGCGACCTGAAGCTGACGCTGATCATGTGCAACACCTTCTTCTGTTTTGTCATCGCGCTGTCCTGCCTCTATGCGCTGGTGAAGCTGTCTTTCGGAGTTTGAGGCCATGAACGTCAAGACCAACGGCAGCAAACCGAACGGCGCACCGGCGATCAATGGCGGCGCCTATCCGATCGAGGATCACACCTTCGACGTGGTGGTGGTCGGCGCCGGCGGCTCCGGGC
>JAEZBA010000202.1 GCA_023430245.1 Pseudomonadota bacterium | reverse complement strand
GGCCAAATCCTGATCGCGACCCGAACTTGTCTCACACGCGCATAAGCCTCAGATGAACCGTGAGCTGCTGATCATTGCGCTGATCGTGTTCGTGACGTCGCTGTTCACCCGGTCGGTCGATCCCGTGGTGCCGCTGATCGCGGACGGGCTTACAGTGCAGATCGGGACCGCGGCGCTGCTGTCGACCGCCTTCGCGCTGCCATATGCGGTGATCCAGCCGGTTTTCGGCGCGCTCGCCGACATGATGAGCAAGACCAAGTTGATGAGCATCTGCCTGGTGATCCTGGTGCTGTCGGCGCTGGTCAGCGCCACCGCGCCGGACTTTACCACCCTGATGCTGTCGCGGGTCGCAGCGGGGCTGGCGTCCGGCGGCATTTTCCCGACCTCGCTTGCGGCGGTCGGCGACCGCATCCCGGTGGCGCAGCGGCAGGTCGCGATCTCGCGGCTCCTGGCCGCCACCATGACCGGCAACCTCCTCGGCGCGTCTCTGGCCGGTGTGGTCGGAGACCTGGCCGGCTGGCGCGCGGTGTTCGTGGTGGTCGGCGTCCTCGGCCTGATTGCCATGGTCACGGCGCTGATCGGCTTCCGCAAGATCACGCCGCCGCCGCCCGCCAGCTTCGATCTTGCGACCATCGGTCCGAATTACCGCGCCATCTTCGCCAACCCGCATGCGAAAATCTGCTTCGCCGCGGTGTTCGTCGAATCGCTCGTGGTGTTCGGCATCTTTCCGTATATCGCCGCAATCTTGGCGGAGGCGGGTGAGACGCGGTCGTCGATTGCGGGAATTGTCCTAGCGGGTTTCGGCGTCGGCGCCGTCGTCTACACGCTGCTGGTGCGCTCGCTGCTGCATCTGGTCGGAGAGACGCGGCTGATGCTGGGCGGCGGCATGATCATGGCCGCGTTCCTGCTGATCCTGACGCTGCAGCTGCCATGGCCGCTGGAATTCGCCAATTTCGTGATGCTGGGATTCGGCTTTTACTGGCTGCATGGCAGCATCCAGGTCTTCGCCACCGAGCTCGCGCCGCAGGCCCGTGGCACGGCGATGGCGCTGCATTCGGCGGCGTTTTTCCTGGGGCAGGCCGCCGGTCCTATCGTCTATGGCGCGGGTTTCGCCACCATCGGCAAGACGCCGCTGCTGGTTTGCGGCGCGATCATTATCGCACTGGTCGGCTTTATCTGCTCGCGCACATTGCGGCGCGCGCAGCCGTCGAGCGTTTAGCCGCGCCCGCGATACGGCGCGACGCCCTGGTCCGGTACCCAGACCCCTTTGGGCAGCTTGCCGGCTTGCCAGAACACGTCGATCGGCATGCCGCCACGCGGGTACCAATAGCCGCCGATCCGGATCCAGCGCGGCCTGAGCAGATCGTTCAGCCGCTTGCCGATCGCGACGGTGCAGCCTTCATGGAAGGAGCCGTGATTCCTGAAGGAGTTCAGATAGAGCTTCAACGACTTCGACTCGACCAGGAACTTGTTCGGAACATAGTCGATGACGAAATGGGCGAAGTCCGGCTGGCCCGTAATCGGACACAGGGCGGTGAATTCGGGCATCGTGAACCGCGCCACGTAATGCGTGTCCGGATGCGGGTTCGGTACCCGGTCGAGCTGCGCCTGATCGGGCGAAGCGGGAAGGGCCACCAGGCGGCCGAGTTGAAGCTTGGATTTACGTGCCATGACCATTCAATACGTCAGCGCGCGATCGGACGCAAAACCGGTGTCCAGTTCTGCCGGTCGCGGCTTTAGCGAACGTTCTTCAGCCGCGCCAGCGCCTGCTGCGCGATCTGATCGCCATAGGTGGCGCCGACTTCGTACAAGATACGCGCCTTGGCAAGATCCTTCGGCACGCCTTCGCCGGCTTCGTATTGCGAGGCAAGATTGGCCGGCGCGCTGTCGTCGCCGCCCAGCATGGCCTGCTCGAACAGCCGGACCGCACGGACGTGATCCTTCGGCACGCCGAGCCCGAGCGAATACAGCACGCCCAGATTGTTCATGACCACGGGGTGCTCCGGCGCCATGCTGTAATATTTGAGCGCGCGCGCGTAATCGACCTTCACGCCGCGGCCCACCTGATACATGAAGCCGAGATTCTTGATCGCGCTGGCGTCGCCTTCACTGGCGGCTTTCTCGAATGTCTTCAGCGCCGAAGCGAAGCTCTGCTTGCCGCCATGGCCGAAGAAATCCATGCGACCGAGTTCGGTCAGAGCCTCGGTGGCGCCGAGGTCATAGGCCCCCTTGAACACGATCCGCGCCTTGGCATGGTCGCCGGCCCCGTAATAGAGCGCGCGGCCGAACTGGTAATGCAGCCGTCCGTTATTCTGGTCGGCGACCACCGCCTTCGCACAGGCCTGAACGGCTGCCTTGGTGACCTTCTTGTAGTGCACGCCGCGCACATTGGCAGGCTTGTTGGGTGAATAGGGATCGGCGGCCAGCCGGTCGCATTCGCCGGAAATCAGTTCGGCCTCCGGTATCGTCGCACGCAATCCTTCTTCGGCGATAAGTTCGGCAATATTGCCGGTCTTCTTGCCAGGCTGCGGCTGCAGCACGACTTCGGTACGGAGTGAGGAGTGATCCCAGGGGATCTGCTTTCCTTTGTGGAGGCGACAACATCGGTCCGCACGCGCCGCAGCACGCTGGAAATCTCCAGCCCCGGCGTCTGGATGTGCTTGAGCAGGGCGGAGGTAAAGGGGCTGTTCCGGCCGTCGCCGTCCAGCGCCACATTGTCCGGCTGGGTCGCAAACGCAATCATGGTGTCGATCGAGCCTTTGACCTGGGCAAGACCCGAGCCGACATTCGCCTGACGCGTCGCGAGCTTGCGGTCCATGCCGCCGACGAACGGATTGTCGCGGCAGGCATCGAGGAAGATCAGGTTGATGCGCTGCTCCGCATCCATCTGCCGCAGGACATAGTCGAGACTGACCGCCGCGAAATTGAGGTCCGAGGTCGCGTCGATTTTGGCATCGACCGGCACCAGGTAATTGACGGTGTCGACCTGCAGGCCGTGACCTGCATAGAAGAACACGATCACCTTGGCCCCGCGCGATTTCTGGGTGAAGCTGCGGATTGCGTTCTCCATGCCGAGGCGGTCGAGGTCGAGGCCCTGCACCACGTCGAAGTTGAGTTTGCGGAGCGCGATTGCGACATCGGTCGCGTCGTTGGGCGGGTTGGGAAGCGCGGCGGCATGCCGGTAGCTGCTGTTGCCGATCACCAGCGCGACCCGCTCGGCGGCCGATGCCAGCGATGCCGGAAGGGCGGTGACGAGCAGGGCCAGAAAAGCCAGCAGCCGCATGGAGGCCCTCATATCGGTTCGGATCCGGTCGCACAAAATCCTACGCCGGTTCCACCCGCGTCAAGCGCGCGGCGGTCACGATCTCTCCATCGCCGGCCCCGACTTGCGCGGGCGAGTCCATCCTGTACAAGCGGCGCCGACAGCGAACGGAGCCGGACCCCGCCATGACCGCCATCGTCAATATCGTCGGCCGCGAAATCCTCGACAGCCGCGGCAATCCCACCGTCGAGGTGGACGTGCTGCTGGAGGACGGTTCGTTCGGCCGCGCTGCGGTTCCCTCGGGCGCGTCCACCGGAGCCCATGAGGCGGTCGAGCTGCGCGACGGCGACAAGGGCCGCTATCTCGGCAAGGGCGTGACCAAGGCGGTCGATGCGGTCGAAGGCGAGATTTTCGATGCCATCGGCGGCATGGACGCCGAGGATCAGGTGCGGATCGACGACACTATGATCGCGCTCGACGGCACGCCAAACAAGGCGCGGCTCGGCGCCAATGCGCTGCTCGGCGTGTCGCTCGCGACCGCCAAGGCTGCCGCTGAGGCAAGCGGCCTGCCGCTCTATCGCTATGTCGGCGGTACCTCGGCGCGCACGCTCCCCGTGCCGATGATGAACATCGTCAATGGCGGCGCCCATGCCGACAATCCGATCGACTTCCAGGAATTCATGATCATGCCGGTCGGCGCCGATACGTTCGGCGAGGGCCTGCGCTGCGGCGCCGAGATTTTTCACACGCTGAAGAAGGGCCTGCACCAGGCCGGCCTTTCCACCGCGTTGGGCGACGAGGGCGGCTTCGCCCCGAACATCGGCTCCTCC
>JAEZBA010000190.1 GCA_023430245.1 Pseudomonadota bacterium | reverse complement strand
CCACGGTCAGCCGGACGAATCCCGGCCCCTTCGGATCGAAGAAAATCGTGCGGCCGGTGCCGCGCTCCTGCGGCACGCCGTTGACCAGCACCGTCAGCGGCGCAATACCGCCTGCAATCTTCAGCGCAACCGGCTCCGGCTTACCGTCAACCGAGGCTAATTCGAGCCGCGCACCGTGCGGGGGGAACATGATGCGGACGCGCTCACCGTGACGGGCGGCTGCGCCGTCGGAGCTGAAGGCCTGGAGCGGCAGCGGCAACTTGCCATTGGCGGCCAGGATCGCCCCCTTCGGCGCGGGCGGAAGTGGCGCCGGAAGCTCGCCGGAGCGCGCAAAGGCGTCGAACAGGATCGGCGCCGCCGCCGTTCGCCCGAGAATGCCCGGCACCGGAGCGCCGTCCGGCCGGCCGACCCAGACCCCGATGGTGCGCCGTCCGTCGAAACCGACTGCCCAGGCGTCGCGATAGCCGTACGAGGTACCGGTCTTGAAGGCGATACGGTTGCGCGCGGCATTCTCCGGCGGCGGGGTGCCGATCAGCACGTTGCCGACATACCAGGCCGCCACCGGGTCGAGCAGCCGCCGCGGCGGGCGCGCCAGCGCGGTCTCGCTGCGCCGCTCGACCAGCGGAAGCGTCATGCCCTGCCGCGCCAGCCCGGCATACAGCATGGTGAGGTCGGTGAGCGTCACGCCGACCCCGCCCAGCCCCATGGCGAGGCCGGGCACTTCGCCCTTGGGAAAAACCATGTCGCCACCGGCCTGCGACAGCCGCGCGGTCAGGCGCGCAGCGCCGACCCGATCGAGCAACGCGACCGCCGGCACGTTCAGCGACAGCTGCAGCGCCTTGCGCACCGGCACCGTGCCCTGGAAGGTCAGATCGAAATTTTCCGGCGCGTACGTGCCGTAGCGGGCCGGACGGTCGTCGATCAGGGTTTCCGGATGCGCCAGTCCGTCCTCGAAAGCGAGACCATAGATAAACGGCTTGAGTGCCGAGCCTGGCGAACGCAAGGCGCGCGTCAGATCGACCTGCCCGGCCCGGTCCTTGTCGAAGAAATCCGGCGAAGCGACGCGCGCGAGAATTTCACCGCTGGCGTGATCGACTGCGACGATCGCGACGGAAACGTCCCGGCCGAAGGTATCCGCGCGCTCGCGCGCCAGCGTCTCCAGCGCCTGCTGCAGACGCGCATCGAGCGTGAGTTCGATACGTCTCTCGTCCGGCGTTGCGGCGACGGCCTGATCGGCGGCATGCGGGGCAAGCGCGGGCATGGCCCGGCGCTGCAAGGGCATCGGTCCGGTCTTGGCCGCGGCCACCTCATCTGCCGGAATGCCGATATCGGTCGCGATACGGTCCAGCACACGATTGCGAGCGGCTCTTGCCCGCTCCGGCGAGCGGTCCGGACGCCGCGCTTCCGGCGATTGCGGCAGCGCCACCAGGAGTGCGGCTTCGGCGCGCGACAGCCGTTTCGGCTCCTTGCCGAAATAGGCAAGCGACGCCGCGCGCACCCCTTCAAGATTGCCGCCATAAGGCGCGAGCGACAGATAGAGCGACAGGATCTCGTCCTTGCTCATCCCGCGTTCGAGCTGAATCGCGCGCACTATCTGCCGGAGCTTGGCGATGAGCGTGCGTTCGCTGCGCGGTTCGAGCAGGCGTGCAACCTGCATCGTAATGGTGGATGCCCCCGATACGATCTCGCGATGCAAGATCAGTTGCCAGGCGGCCCTGGTCATCGCGATCGGATCAACGCCGCCGTGGGAGCGGAAACGTTTGTCCTCGTACGCGATCAGCATGGCGAGGTAGCGCGGATCGACATCCTCGACGCCGGCTTTCAGCCGCCAGCGCCCCTCTTCCGTCGCATAGGGCCGCAGCAGAAGCCCGTTCCGGTCGGCCACTTCGACCGAATAGGACAAGGCGGCCGGCTGCGGCAGGGGCGGCAATGCCCGAACCCAAAGCCCTGCGGCAAGAGCGCCGCTTGCGAGCAACGCCGTGCCCGACAGGGCTATGGCGACCGCCCGTTTCATTTTCCGGTAGTCACCTCGATCTTGCCGGTCGCGGTGCGGCCGAAGCGGTCGGGCCGGTACATGTCCTCGACGAAAGCCTGCGGATGGACATAGCTGCCGGGCGCCACCGCCCGCACCACATAGGCCACCGTGAAGATCGCCGGGTCCTTGGCGTTGCGATTGAACGCAGCGGTGAAGCGATCGTCGCGGAACTCGGCATGCTCCGGCGCCTTGGCGAGCTGTATCCAGCCAAGCGTGCCGGTATCGCCGGACGAGACCAGCCGCGGATTGTCGATCTCGAAGCCGGCCGGCAGATAATCGGCGACGATGATCCGTCCGAATTGCGGCTGCGCTTCGGTGATCTTCAGCACCACCGCGTAACGGCCATTCTGCTTCGCCGTTGCGATATCGACAGCCTCACCGTCGAGCGTGAAATAATTGCGCTCGATCTTGAAGCCGCTCTCGGCCGCAGGCTCCGGCACGATCGGCGCGCCGGTTACCGACACCACCGCCTGGAGCGTTTCCTCGCCGTTATTGGCGACGGTGAGCGGCGTGGACTGCAAGGCAGCAGCGTTGATACTGCGATACAATGCGCCCTGCCGCCTCGCGCCGTTCACGGACAGGGCGACACCGGTCGCGTCCTTCGCGATTGCGCGTGCCGCCAGCACCAGCCATGCATTTTCCTGCGTCGACGTCACGACCGACAACTGACGCGCCGCCTCGATCCGGGAGATACCGGCCGCAACCGTCGGCCGTGGTGCGTTACTCTCGGAGGCGAGCGTCACCAGCGCCGCCGAATCCGGCAGCGCCGAGCCGTAATCCTCACGGCCGAATTCCAGCTTCGGCTGCGGCGACAGCTGGTCCAGTGCCGCCTGGAACACGCGATCGGCACGCAACTTGTCGCCGAGCAGGCCGAGCGCGGCCGCAAGCTGCGCCTTCGCGATCGGGGTGGCGAGCGCCGAAAGCTTGGTATCGGCGAGATAGCGCAGATCGCCGACCGGCGCCGAGCCGTTCCGCGCCAGAACATAAAGCGCATAGGCGAGCTGACGACCGCCATCCTTGGAGGGTTCCGGCGCCACCGAGATGTTGTTGCGCAGCCGGTCGATCGCAAGCCGGAATCCGGCATCCGGGACGGCGAAGCCACGTTCGCGCGCGCGGGTGAGGAAGTCGGTCACGTAGGCATCCAGCCAGGGATCGTCGCCGCCAGTCGACCACAGGCCGAACGAGCCGTTGCTGCCTTGTCGTGCCAGCAGCCGATCGATCGAGTCGCGGATGCGCTGGTCGGCATCGGTATCGAGCGCGAGCTGTGCCGACGCCGCGAGATGATTCACATAGAGCAGCGGCATGGCGCGGCTCGCGATCTGCTCGGAGCAGCCGAACGGATAGCGGTCGAGCGCCTTCAGGATCGCCGCTGCATCGAGCGCGGTCGACGGCCCAACCGACAGCGCGACGCTGCCGGTGCCCGGGACAAGATCGGCAAACAGATCGTTGGACAGCGTGATGCTTTCGCCCTTGGCGATCTGGCGCACCGTCCGTCGGGTGAGCAACTGGTTGGCGGGACGCACGGTCAGCGCGTATTCGCGTTCCAGCTTGAAGCCGCCGGGTCCGCTCACATTGACAGTGATTTTGGCGGCGCCGGCGGTCGAGACCTCGAGCGGGAAAGACACGGCCTGACGCTGCTTTTCGCGCAGCGTGATCTTGTCTTCGATTCTGGCCGCGGCACCGGAGGCGCCCTGCGCCGCGATCGTCACCGCGTAATCGCCCGCCTGCCCTTCGACATTGTCGAGGTCGATATGGAGCGTCGACCTGTCGCCGGT
>JAEZBA010000183.1 GCA_023430245.1 Pseudomonadota bacterium | reverse complement strand
CCCGGATCAGATCGGTATCCGCCAGCATCTCCCGATAGAGCGCGACATGCCTGGCCTCGCGCTCGTAATCCAGCTCTTCGCGAATGCGCTCGCCGATCTCCTTATTGATCTCGGACGTATCGATCACGGGCTCCATGCGCCGGTGCAGGGCGAACAGAAGGTTGAGCTGCTTCAGATCGGCTTCGACCGCCGACTGCATGTCCGCATACTGCAATTTGCAGGCAAGCCAGGTGCCGTCATGCGCGCGCGCCTTGTGCACCTGCCCAAGCGACGCGGCGGCGGCCGGCTTGTGTTCGAATTCTGCGAATTTCGACTGCCAGTTGGCGCCCAGCTCGGCAATCATGCGCCGCTTGACGAAAGCCCAGCCCATCGGCGGCGCCTCGCTCTGCAGCTTGGTGAGTTCGGCGGCGTATTCCGCGGGCAACGCATCGGGGATGGTGGACAGGAGCTGCGCCACCTTCATGATCGGGCCCTTCAGCCCGCCAAGGGCCGTGGCCAGTTGCGCGGCATTCTTGCCGCGATCGAGATCGAGGCCGAAAAGCCGCGCGCCGGCGATCCGCGCGGCAACGCCGCCGACATCGGTTCCCACGCGGGCATAGCGGCGGGCGCGGGCGGTGAAACGGTTGGCTTCGGAATCCGACATTACAAGATCAGCTATGCATTCGCGGGAGCGCGCGCCAGTGCCCCAGGCCTACCGCCAGCTAAAGCGGCGAACACGCCATCGGCCGCTACGTCGCAATGTTTTCGGCAATCCAGCGCGCGAGGCTTTGCTCGCTGACCTCGCCCGCGGCCAGCGACAGCATCATTGCGGTCGCCTGCGCCTGATCCGGCGCAAAGCGAACCTCGTTCTTCCGCAGGAAAGCCGCCATCGTGATGATGGCAATGCGCCTGTTGCCATCGACAAACGCATGGTTTTTTGCGAGGCCGAAACCGTAGGCGGCAGCGAGACCGACGATCTCGGCCTGTTCGTCATGCCACTTGTTGAGAGGCCGCTCCAATGCCGAACGCAGCATTCCTTCGTCACGTAAACCCGGTGCGCCGCCAAAGCGGCGTAACTGCCGACTGTGAATTGCGATAACCTGTTCGTAGGTCAGCCAGCGGGGTTCGGGGCGGTCCGTCACTTGGCGAGTGCCGCGAGCGTGTCGCGGTACTCATCCATAAGCTGATCGGCGATTTCCATCGTGCGCTCGAAATCGGGGTCGTAGGGCAGAGCCTGAAATCCGCCGCCGGCCAGTTCGACGATATGAAGTTCCTGACCTCGTTTCAGGTCTAGCCGCTGCATCAGTTCGCGCGGCAGAATAACCCCGTCGGAATTGCCAATTTTCTTGATTTCGATTTTCATCGTTGGCCCTCGCCAAGGGTGCCGTAATACACTTGTATAACGCGCCGACCAGCGCCGTTCAACATCTGTTTTACGTAATGTAACCGGCTATTTCTCCAGCGCCTCCAGTTCGCCGATGAGCCGCTCGATCACACCCAGCCCGCCCTGCCAGAAATGCGGGTCGCGGGCGTCGAGCCCGAACGGCTTCAGCAATTCCGAATGATGCTTGGTGCCGCCGGCCGCGAGCATCGCCAGATACCGCTCGGCAAAGCCGGCATCCGCCTTTTCGTAGACCGCATACAGCGAGTTCACCAGGCAATCGCCGAAGGCATAAGCGTAGACGTAGAACGGCGAATGCACGAAGTGCGGGATATAGGACCAGAACACTTCATAGCCCGGCATCAACTCGATCGAAGGCCCGAGGCTTTCGCGCTGTACCTCGAGCCAGATCTCGCCGATGCGTTCGGCGGTAAGTTCGCCGTTCTTGCGCTCGGTGTGGACGCGCCGCTCGAACGTGTAGAACGCGATCTGGCGGACCACGGTGTTGATCATGTCCTCGACCTTGGACGCGAGCATCGCCTTGCGTTCGACCGGGTTGTCGATCATCCCCAGCAGCCGCTTGAAGGTCAGCATCTCGCCGAACACGCTTGCGGTCTCGGCGAGCGTGAGCGGCGTCGGCGCCATCAGCGGGCCGTTCGGCGCCGCAAGCACTTGATGCACGCCGTGACCGAGCTCGTGCGCCAGCGTCATCACGTCGCGCGGCTTGCCCTGATATTTGAGCAGCACGTAAGGGTGCGCCGACGGCACGGTCGGATGCGCGAAAGCGCCCGGCGCCTTGCCGGGGCGCACCGGCGCATCGATCCAGCGATCGTCGAAAAACCTTTGCGCGATCTTCGCCATGACCGGGGAGAATGTGCCGTAGGCGCCGAGCACCGTCTCGCGCGCTTCCGGCCACGGGATCGTGCGCATCTTCACTTCCGGAAGCGGCGCGTTGCGATCCCAGTGCGGCAAACGCTCCTTGCCGAACCACTTCGCCTTCAGCGCGTAATAACGATGCGACAGTTTCGGATAGGCTGCCTGCACCGATGACACCAGCGCATCGACCACCTCGCGCTCGACCCGGTTTGACAGATGGCGCGCATCGGCGACGTCTGCAAAGCCGCGCCAGCGGTCGGAAATATCCTTGTCCTTGGCCAGGGTATTGGTGATCAGCGAAAAGGTGCGCACGTTCTTCTTGAACGTCTCAGCAAGCGCCTCCGCTGCGGCCTTGCGCTTCTTCTCGTCGCTATCCTGCAGCAGGCTGAGCGTCGGCTCGATCGCAAGCTCCTGCCCGCTCACCTTGAAGCGAAGCCCTGAGATGGTTTCGTCGAACAGCCGGTTCCAGGCCGAAGACGCGCTGACCGACTTCTCGTGGAACAATTGCTCGATACGATCGTCGAGCTGATAGGGCTTCTCCTTGCGGAGATCCTCGATCCACGGACGGTAATGACCGAGCGCGGGATCGGCCATCGCCTGCTCGATCAACTCGTCATCGATGCGATTGAGTTCGAGCGCGAAGAAAAGCAGATGCAGCGAGATCGCGGTGATGCGCTCCTGCACGTCGCCGTAGAATTTCGCGATGTTGGGGTCCGCCGTATTGCCGGTATAGACGAGCATTGCATACGAAAGCAGGCGCCCCAGCAGATCCTCGATCGCCTCGTACCGCCGCACCGGCTCCGCCAGCGATCGCCCGGCATGCGAGCCGGAAGCAAGCTCCTGGAGCCGGCCCTTGTAGGCCTTTTCGAACGCAGTGCACTCGGTCTCGGCGCGATCGAGATCGCGTTTGAATTCCGGCGCGTCGATCGAGCGATAGAGGTCCGCGAGATTCCATTCCGGCAGCGGGCCGAGGTCTGGGGCACCGGCCTTCCTGACAGGCTGGGCAGTGGATTTGCGGGATTTCGCGGCGGGAGCGTCAGCGGCGGCTTTTGGCGGCATGCAGGGTTAATTTCACCTTGTTTGTCGGCCGCCATCATATCGCGACTCGGCCCGGGTTCCGCAACGGTGCAGGTGACGCCACAAGGTCACGATTTCGGCCCGAACCGCTTCAAATGCCGCCCGCTCTCGCGTAGTTCTGTCTCTAATAA
>JAEZBA010000170.1 GCA_023430245.1 Pseudomonadota bacterium | reverse complement strand
GTGTTGACCAGCACGATCTCCAGCGGCTTCAGCGTGTGGCCGATGCGCTTCAGCTCCGCCTCGACATCCGCCGCGGTCACCACATAGCCCGCGGGGAAATGCCGGAAATCGAGCTTCACGCCCGGCTGCAGGCACCAGTCGAGCGGAACCTGGTCGATGGTCATCGCCAGTTTCGGCGCGCCGAGCGCGTGATCCATGGTCGGGTGATAATGCCAGGGCGCGTCGAGATGGGTGCCGTTATGGGTGGTGATCTCGACCTTTTCCAGCGCCCAGCCCGCCGCGTCCGGCAGGTCCTCCGCCTGCAATCCGGGGAAGAAACCACGGATGCGCTCAATCGTCTCGTGATGCCGCAGATACTGGATCTTCGGCAATGCAACCGGCGGATCGCTGGCGACATCGCTTTCCAGCGGGATCGAGATATCGATGATGCGACGCGGCATGCTTTCAGTCCTCGCGGGTCCGGTCTTGCAAACCACGGCCTGAGAAGGGATACAAGCGCCCAAGCTTGATACGAGACTTGCGAGAAACGGGAGGAAGACGATGATCAGGACGATGCTCTCAACGGCGGCGGCCCTGCTGGTGATGACCGGCGTGGCGCCAGCGCAGAAATATCCCTCCCGTAATATCGAGGTCATTATTCCCTTCGCCGCTGGCGGCGGCGTGGACCTGATCGGCCGCTCCATCGCGGCGTCGCTGGCCGAGCAGCTCGGGCAAAGCGTCATCGTGCAGAACCGCGACGGCGCCGGCGGCACCATCGGCTTCGGCGCACTCGCGGCCGCAGCGCCGGATGGCTACACGCTCGGCTTCGGCCCCTCGACGCCGATCGCCAATGCGCCCTATCTCGTCAAGGGAGTCCGCTACAATCCGGAATCGTTCGAATATATCTGCCAGGTGTTCGAGAATCCGTTCTCGATCGCCGTCGGGCCGAACTCGCCATACAAGACCGCGCAGGATCTGATGGCCGCGGCCAAGGACAAGAGCCTGAATTTCGGCCATGCCGGCCTCGGTTCGATCCCGCATCTGTCGGTCGAGAATTTCGCCGACGCGATGAAGATCAAGGTGCAGCATCTGCCGTTCCGCGGCGATGCCGGCATGCTGCCGGTGCTGATCAAGGGCGATCTCGATTTCGGTGCGCCCGCGCTGTCGTCGATCCGCGGCGACGACCAGATCCGTCCGCTTGTGATCTTCGCAGGCAAGCGCAGCCCGAACTACCCGGATGTGCCGACTGCGGCAGAGCTCGGCGTGAAGACGTCGGTGCCGCCCGGCCAGAACGGCATCTACGCGCCGAAGGGCATTCCGGCCGAGGTGAAGGCCACGCTCGAGAAGGCTTGCGCGACCGCAGTGAAATCGGACGGTGTCCTGAAAGTGGCCGGTAACACCGGCACCCCCATCGTCTATCTCGAGGGCAAGCAATTCCACGATCAGACCGTCGCCGACTACAAGTTCAAGGGTGAACTGATCAAGCGGCTCGGTCTGGGCGCCAACTGACGCTTGCGCTTTATCTTTCCCTCTCCCCGTTCTTACGGGGAGAGGGTGGCGAGCATCTTGAGATGCGAGCCGGGTGAGGGGCCGCCGCGGATGTCTATCGATCCCGAAAAGCTTCTGTCGCTGAAGCTGCCGGATATCGAGCAGCACTACACCGAAAAAGACGTGATGCTTTACGCGCTTGGCGTCGGCCTTGGGCACGATCCAATCGACGAACGCGAACTCGCCTTCGTCTATGAAAAAAACCTGAAGGTGCTGCCTACCTTTCCGGTGGTGCTCGGCTTCGAGCCGTTCCTGCTGCGCGACATCGATGCCGGCGTGAATTTCGAAATGACGGTGCATGGCGAGGAGCATCTCACTCTGCACCGGCCGCTTGCCACGTCCGGCACGATCATCGCGCGCCCTCGTATCCTTGACGTGATCGACAAGGGCGCGGGCAAGGGCGCGCTGCTGTTGATGGAGCGTGCGATCTCCGACAAGCCGACCCGCGAGCCGCTCGCCACCATCCGCCAGACCGTATTCTGCCGTGCCGATGGCGGTTTCAGCGACAGTCCGCGGCCGTCGCCGCCGGTGCATCCGCTTCCCGACCGCGCGCCGGACCTGGTTTGCGATCTGCAAACCCGTCCCGAAATGGCGCTGATCTACCGGCTCTCCGCGGACGTCAATCCATTGCACGCGGATCCCACGGTCGCGCGTGCTGCAGGATTCGAACGGCCGATCCTGCAGGGGCTGGGAACGTTCGGTGTTGCGGGACACGCAATCCTGCGCAGCGTCTGCGACTACGCCCCGTCACGGCTGAAATCGATTGCCGGCCGTTTCTCGGCGCCCGTGTTTCCCGGCGAGACCATCCGCACCGAAATCTGGCGCGACGGCGATACCGTGAGTTTCCGCGCGCGGGTGGTGGAGCGCGATTCAGTCGCGATCAACAACGGCCGCGCGGAGGTGAATTAAATGCGTGACAACGACGACGATCTCGCCGCGATCCGCGACAGCGTGCGCGCGCTGTGTGCGGACTTTCCCGGCGAATACTGGCGCGCGCTCGATCGCGAGCGTGCTTATCCCACTGACTTCGTCGAAGCGCTGACCAAGGCCGGATTCCTCGCGGCGCTGATCCCGGAGCAATATGGCGGCAGCGGCCTGTCGATGCGTGCCGCGGCGGCGATCATGGAGGAAATCCACGCGTCCGGCTGCAATGGCGCCGCCTGCCATGCCCAGATGTACACGATGGGCACCGTGCTGCGTCACGGCAGCGACGCGCAGAAGCGCGATTACCTGCCGGCCATCGCCCGCGGCGACTTGCGGCTGCAGGCGTTCGGCGTCACCGAACCGACATCGGGCACCGACACGCTGTCGCTGCGCACGACGGCAACGCGCGAGGGCGACGACTACATCATTAACGGCCAGAAAATCTGGACCTCGCGCGCGGAATATTCCGACCTGATGCTGCTGCTGGCGCGCACCACGCCGCGCGACCGGGTCCAGAAGCGCACTGACGGGCTTTCGGTGCTGCTGGTCGACATGCGCGCGGTCAAGGGCAAGGGCCTCGACATCCGCCCGATCCGCACCATGATGAATCACGCCACCACCGAAGTGTTCTTCGACAATATGCGGGTGCCGGCCTCTGCGCTGATCGGCGAGGAGGGCAAGGGCTTCCGCTATATCCTGTCCGGGATGAATGCCGAGCGCATCCTGATCGCGGCCGAATGCATCGGCGACGCAAAATGGTTTATCGGCAAGGCATCGGCCTACGCGAAAGACCGCAACGTATTCGGCCGGCCGATCGGCCAGAACCAGGGCGTGCAGTTTCCCATCGCGCGCGCCTATGCGCAGATGCGGGCCGCCGAATTGATGGTGCGTGAGGCCGCCGAGCGCTACGAAAGCGGCGCCGATATCGGCGAGGAAGCCAACATGGCGAAGCTGCTCGCCGCCGATGCGTCATGGACCGCGGCCGATATGTGCGTGCAGACTTTCGGCGGCTTCGGCTTCGCCGAGGAATACGATGTCGAACGCAAGTTCCGCGAAACCCGGCTCTATCAGGT
>JAEZBA010000087.1 GCA_023430245.1 Pseudomonadota bacterium | reverse complement strand
CTTCATAGGCGGACGAATCGCTGGACGCCTCGAGTTCATTCATGCCCATCTGCCCCGCGCTGCTCCGACATTTCCCGGCTGCCCTGCCGAATGTCGACACGGTCATGCGTCGCAATTCTGGAGGATCTGGAGCCGACCCGTCTCATTCGAGCCGAAGCTTCTACATCGGGTTAATCGGAGGCTCGCCGGGGCGTGTGGCGGATGGGGTGGGATTCGAACCCACGGTGAGCTTGCACCCACGGCGGTTTTCAAGACCGCTGCCTTAAACCACTCGGCCACCCTTCCGTCGAAGGCCATTGAATGGGGGAAGGGGGGCGGTATTGCAAGCCGCCCGTTGGTGCTGCGCCACCATAAGATACCGCTCGCACATCCGCCATTAACCAACGGAACAGTCTGCCCATTTGCGTGGCGGGCGGGTCACGCTATGGTGAATCCGGGGTGGGGCCTTGCCCCCGACAGGTCAATTGGGGACGGCATGCCGTCGTTTCGGGGGAATCGTGCGATTCGGGTTGCGGCGGTGACGGCCGCCGCGTTTGCGCTCGCCAGTTGTGCCTCCTCCGACAAATTTGCCCGCAAGGTCGACCCCAAATACGGCGTGGCGTCGAGTCCGCGCGTGGTCGAACTGGGCGAGCGGGTGCCCAAGGGCGGTGGCGTCTATCGCGTAGGCAAGCCCTATGTGGTCGCGGGCCGCACCTATGTTCCCGAGGAGAATACCAGCTTCCGCGCGGAGGGGCTGGCGTCATGGTATGGGCGCGATTTTCACGGCCGGCTCACCGCCAATGGCGAAGTGTTCGATATGGAATCGATCTCCGCCGCGCATCCGACTTTGCCGATGCCGTCCTATGTCCGGGTCACCAATCTGGCCAATAAGCGCTCGCTGATCGTGCGGGTGAATGATCGCGGACCGTTCCATGGCAACCGGGTCATCGATCTGTCGCATAAGAGCGCCGAGCTTCTCGGCTTCAGGAGCAATGGAGTGGCCAGGGTGCGGGTCGAATATATCGGCCGCGCCGCGATCGAGGGATCCGACGACCGCCGGCTGGCCGCCACCCTGCGCCACGGCGAGCCGGCGCCGGCACCCATCGTCGTGGCCTCCGCCGGCAGAAGCCCGATCGCATTGCCGCAATCGCCTCGCGGGATCGCGGTCGGCGGACCGGTTCCGGTTCCGGCCGCACGCCCCTATAGCCTCGGCGAGCCGACCTCGCCGCGCCTGTCGGATGTCACCGCGGTCGGGCGGTCGCAGCGAACGGCCTCGCGCCCGGTTTCCGGGGGCGGCTCCATGCGCTATGATGCGCGCGCCGGATTCATGAGCGGACGCGGCCTGTATTAGACCGCTGCAGGACCGGCTTCACCAAGGGCGGCGAAGCGCGCGTTTTCGCGCACAACATAGTGTTGTCGATCCGATGATTCTGTTGACCCGACGCGCCAGCGGCGCCCTGGCGGCCTTGTCGTTTCTGGTTGCGGCAACCGGCGCTTCGTTCGCGGCGCCGGCGACCATTGCCGGCGGCAAGACCAAGGATGACGGTTTCCAGACCGCCGCACCGACCGCGATTCTGATCGAGGCGGAATCCGGCACGGTGCTGTTCGAGAAGAATGCCGACCAGCTGGTCGCGCCGGCGAGCCTTGCCAAGTTGATGACCGCGGAAACGGTCTTCAACGAGATCAAGGAAGGCAACATCAAGCTGGAGGACGAATTCGTCATCAGCGAGGACGCGTGGCGCCGCGGCGGCGCACCATCCGGCGGCTCGACCATGTTCGCGCCGATTCACAGCCGGGTCTCGGTCTCCGATCTGCTTCACGGCGCCATCATCCAGTCCGGCAACGATTCCTGTATCGCGCTGGCCGAAGGGATCGCCGGGAGCGAGGATGCCTTCGTGCGCTTGATGAACGGGCGCGCGCGTGAACTTGGTTTGACCCAGTCTAATTTCACCAATTCGACCGGGCTGCCGGATCCGGAGCAGCGGGTCACCGTGCGCGAACTCGGAAAGCTCGCGCGACACATCATCCATACCTACCCGGAATTCTATAAATGGTATGGCGAGAAGGACTTCACCTGGAACAAGATTCGCCAGTCGAACCGCAATCCGTTGCTGGCGATGAATATCGGGGCCGATGGGCTGAAAACCGGCTTCACCAAGGAAGCCGGCTACGGTCTGGTGGGCTCGGCGGTGCAGAACGATCTGCGGCTGATCGTGGTGGTGAACGGTCTGAAATCGGCGAATGAACGTGCCGACGAGGCACGGCGGCTGCTGAATTTCGGCTTCAACGGGTTCGAGTCGAGGGTGCTGTTCGAGGAAGGGCAGAAAGTTGGCGACGCACGGGTCTTTGGCGGTGAGGAGCGCTACGTTCCGCTGGAAGCGCAGGGCAAGAAGCCGATCCGGCTGATGGTCCCAAAGAACACCACGGATCGGATCGTCGCCCGTGTGGTCTATCGCGGCCCGGTGCCGGTTCCGGTTGCGCAGGGTCAGCCGATCGGTGTTCTGAAGGTCTGGCGCGGCGATAACATCGCGCTTGAGATCCCGTTGCAGGCGGCAGAGTCGGTCGAGGGCGGATCGCTGCAGCGGCGTGCGATGGATGGTCTGACGGAATTGTTCGGCGGCTGGTTCCGCGCCGGCCTGCAAAAGCTATAAATGCGATAACGGCGGTCTGATCGGCCGGGGCACCAGGATGCGCGGTAAATTCATTACCTTTGAAGGTGGCGAGGGGACCGGCAAGTCGACCCAGGCGCACCTGCTTGCGGAGCGGCTGAAGGTGCTCGGCATTGCGGTGACACAAACCCGCGAGCCGGGCGGCTCTCCCGGCGCCGAAGTGATCCGGCATGTGATCCTGTCCGGCGCCGCCAAGCCGCTCGGCGCGGAAGCCGAAGCCATGCTGTTCGCCGC
>JAEZBA010000067.1 GCA_023430245.1 Pseudomonadota bacterium | reverse complement strand
GGTGCGCGCGGCTGACCGAGCGATTGCTGGGCGCCGATGACGATCGCGACGGTCGCAATCGCACCGGACAGCGATGCTGCGATGATTGCGAGCTTCATCACGCCACCCCCTTCACGAACGGCAATTGACGCGGCCGACCGAGGCCAAGTCGCGCCATGGCATTGGCGACGGCGGGGCCAATCGGCGGAACGCCGGGTTCGCCCACGCCGGTCGGATTCTCGGTCGAGGCAACGATCGCGACTGCCACCTCGGGCATTTCGTTGATGCGGAGCGAACGATAGCTATCGAAATTGCCCTGCACAGGCCGGCCCTGATCAAGAGTCATCTCGGCAAAGAGAATATGACCGAGGCCATAGCCGATGCCGCCCTCGATCTGCGCACGGATCACATCCGGATTGACGGCAACACCGCAATCCACCGCGCACCACACCTTGTGGACCCGCGGACCGTCGTTGCCGCCTTCCGAGACTTCGGCGATCTGGGCGACGAAGGTGTTGAAGCTTTCGACCACCGCTACCCCGCGGGCACGGCCGTTCACCGGACCGGGACCGTTCCAGTTCGCAAGCTTCGTCACTTCGCGCAGCACGTTGGCGGCACGCGGATGCTTGCCCATGAGTTCGAGCCGTCCTGCGACCGGATCCTTCCCGGCCGCTTCCAGCAATTCGTCGATGAAGCATTCGACCGCATAGCCAGTGTGCGTATGTCCCACCGAACGCCACCACAGCGTCGGCACGCCGACATCGGGGCTATGCAGGTCGCAACTGAAGTTCGCGACCTCGTAGGGAATTTCCCGCGCCCCCTCGACCGAGGTGGCATCGATGCCGTCCTTGATCATTGCGCCTTCGAGTGGCGAGCCCTTCATGAAGGATTGCCCGACGATGGTATTGGACCAGCCGACGATCTTGCCGTTTTCCACCGCTCCGCGCATGCGATGCACGAAAAGCGGCCGGTAATAGCCGCCGCGCAGATCGTCCTCGCGGGTCCAGATCAGTTTGATCGGGCGAGCGGGGCCGATCGCCTTGCCGGCGGCCGCGAGTTCGGCGACGAAATGCGACGTGGTCTGTGCGCGCCGGCCGAAGCTGCCGCCGGCCAGCATCGTCTGGATCTCGACCTGTTCGGGCTTCAGCCCGAGAACGCCTGCGATCGTCGCCTGCTCGAAGGTCTGGAACTGGCTGCCGAACCGCGCCAACGCCTTCTCGCCGTCGAAGCGCAAATAACCATCGAGCGGCTCCATCGGCGCGTGGGCGAGATACGGGAAGATGTACTCCGCCTCGATCACCTTTGCCGCCTTCGACAGCGTGCCGTCGGCATCGCCATGCTTGCCGGCCACGAGGCCCGGCTTTCGTGCGAGCGCGCGGTAGTCCTCGATGATCTGGGCGGTGCCCCGCTTCTCGGCCGCGCTGTCGTCCCACGTTATCTTCAGAAGCTCGCGCGCCTTGAGGGCGGGCCACGTACTCTGCGCGTAAACCGCAACGCCGCTCGGCAGAACCTTGACGTCGACCACGCCGGGCACCTTGCGCGCCTCCGCATCGTCGACTGTTGCGACTTTGCTGCCGAACCGGTCCGGATGGGCGACCACCACCGTCAACATGTCCGGCTCGCGGATGTCGATGGTGAATTGCGCGGTGCCGTTGGTCTTTGCCGCGGTATCGAGCTTATGGAGTCCGGTCTCCTTTCCGATCAGCTTGAAGTTCGCGGGATCCTTCAGGCGGACATTCTCGGGAGCGGGGAGTTTCGCGGCGGCATCGGCGAACTGGCCGAAGCGGACTTCGCGTTTGGTCGCCGCATGACGGATGACGCCGCCCTCGACCGTAATCTCGGCAGCGGGCACCTTCCATTCATGGCTGGCGGCCTGCACCAGCAACGCCCGCGCAGTTGCACCCGCCTGACGCAACTGATCCCAAGAATTGGCGATGGCAGTGGATCCACCGGTGCCCTGGATCGGGCCGAAGGCGGTATTGTTGTAGAGTTTGGCATCCGCCGGCGCGTGGTCCGCCCGCATCTGCGACCAGTCGGCGTCGAGCTCCTCGGCGACGATGGTGGCAAGACCGGTAAACGGCCCCTGCCCGAACTCGATATGTTTCGACAGAATCGTGACGGTGTTGTCGCTGGCGATGCGAATAAACGCGTTCGGAGCGAACACGGACGGCGTCGCGGCCGGAGCCGCCACAGATTGCGCGTGCACTTCGCGCGGCAAATGAAGGGCGATCACCAGACCGGTGAGGCCCTGCAGGATCGAACGGCGCGACAGATTGCGTTGATGAATTGTCATGCGTCAGCCCTCCAGCGACTTGGCAGCGTCGTGGATGGCCGCACGGATGCGGACATAGGTCGCGCAACGGCAGAGATTGCCGTTCATGGCGAGATCGATATCGGTGTCCGAGGCCTTCTTGTTGTCTTCCAGGAGCGCGACGGCACTCATGATCTGGCCGGACTGGCAATAGCCGCATTGCGGCACGTCGTGCGCGATCCAGGCCTTCTGTACGGCCTGCGCTTCCCGGCTCTGCAGTCCTTCGATGGTGGTAATCTCGGAATCACCGACGGCCGAGACCGGCAACGTGCAGGACCGCAGCGGCAGGCCATTCATGAAAACAGTGCAGGCGCCGCATTGGGCAATTCCACATCCGAATTTCGTGCCTGTCAGGCCTATTGCGTCGCGTATGACCCACAGCAAGGGCGTGTCGGGGAGAACATCAACCGCCCTCGTCTGGCCGTTGATCTGCAACGAATAGGCTGCCATGCGCACTCTCCAGAGCCGTTAAAATCTGGAAGCGATGTAAACACCGGATGCGTGACAACCAGTGCGCTGCAAAAAGTTTCCGCAACTCTGTGCCTAGACTTTGGTTTTGTCTTTTTCTCCGTACGTTTGCCTATTTCTCCAACGCCCGCGACGGCCAAAACAAAAAAAGCCCGGCATTCTGCCGGGCTTTGATTCAAACATGACTCAGTCTGCCTATCCGCCAATGACCGAATTCGGCTCGACCTTCAAGCCAGGACCCATCGTGGAGGAGACCGAAATCTTCTGCACGAAAGTTCCCTTCGCGCCCGCCGGCTTTGCCTTCTGCACAGCATCGGCAAACGCCTTGATGTTGGCGATCAGTGCGTCCGCGGTGAACGAGGCCTTGCCGACGCCGGCCTGAACGATACCGGCCTTCTCGACGCGGAACTCGACCGAACCACCCTTCGCGCCCTTCACGGCATTGGCGACGTCCATGGTCACGGTGCCGACCTTCGGATTCGGCATCATGCCGCGCGGACCGAGCACCTTACCGAGACGGCCGACCAGCGGCATCATGTCGGGGGTGGCGATGCAGCGCTCGAAGTCGATCTCGCCGTTCTGCACCTTCTCGACCAGGTCCTCGGCGCCGACAACGTCGGCACCCGCGGCCTTCGCCTCTTCGGCCTTGGCGCCGCGCGCGAACACGCCGACGCGCTGGGTCCGGCCGGAGCCCGACGGCAGCGTGACGACGCCACGGACCATCTGGTCAGCGTGACGCGGATCGACGCCAAGATTCATCGCAATCTCGATGGTCTCGTCGAATTTCGACTTGGCGCGGTCCTTGATCATCTTCACCGCTTCGTCGAGCGCATAGAACTTGTCGCGGTCAAGGCCTTCGACGGCTTTCTTGTAACGCTTGCCAGCCATATCAGCCTCCCACCACATCGATGCCCATCGAGCGGGCGGAGCCTTCGATCATCTTGGCTGCGGCCTCGATGGTCTCGCAGTTGAGATCCTTCATCTTCTGCTCGGCGATTTCCTTGATCTGGGCCTGCGTGATCTTGCCGGCCTTGTCGCGGCCCGGAGTCTTCGAGCCCTTCTCGATCTTTACCGCCTTCTTGATGAAGTAGGACACGGGCGCCTGCTTCATCTCGAAGGTGAACGAGCGATCCGCGTAGACCGTGATGGTCACCGGGATCGGCATGTTCTTTTCGAGCTTGGCTGTCTGCGCGTTGAAGGCCTTGCAGAATTCCATGATGTTCAGACCGCGCTGGCCGAGCGCGGGACCGATCGGCGGCGACGGATTGGCGGCGCCGGCCGGCACCTGCAGCTTTACATAGCCGGTAATCTTCTTTGCCATTCACTTCTCCTGTCGTTTGGGCCGGCATTCTCGCGAATGCCGCACCCGGTTCAGGTGCCGTGGTGCAGTTGTTGGACGGTTGGCGGCCGCCCTCACCTCCCACGGCTCTCTCCTCGTCCGCAAAGGCGGAACGAGAAACTCTCTTTAAACCTTCTCCACCTGCGCGAATTCGAGTTCGACCGGCGTGGCGCGGCCGAAGATCGAAACCGCGACCTTGACGCGCGAACGGCCCTCGTCGACTTCCTCGACAGTACCGTTGAACGACGCGAACGGGCCGTCGGACACACGCACCTGTTCTCCCACCTCGAACGACATCGACGGCTTCGGCCGGTCGATGCCTTCCTGGACCTGCTGGATCAGACGGGTCGCCTCGGACTCCGAAATCGGCATCGGCTTGTTATCGGCGCCGAGGAAGCCCGTGACCTTCGGGGTATTCTTGATCAGGTGATAGGCCTCGTCGGTGAGATCGACTTTCACCAGCACATAACCGGGAAAAAACTTGCGCTCGGTATCGATCTTGCGACCGCGACGAACCTCGGTGACCTTTTCCTTTGGGACCAGCACTTCCTCGAACTGATCGGCCAGCCCGCGCTGCTTCGCCTGCTCGCGAATGGATTCGGCGACCTTGTTCTCGAAATTCGAGTAAGCGTGAACGATGTACCAGCGCTTGGCCATGTCTATTGATTCCGGTCTCGTGAGGCTCAACGCGCGATCGACAGGAGGGTCGTGATCAGGAGGCGGATCACCTGGTCGGCCAGCAGGAAAAACACCGACGAGATCGCGACCATCACGAACACCATGGCGGTGGTGATCGCGGTTTCGCGCCGGGTCGGCCACGTGACCTTGTCGGTCTCGTCGCGCACTTCCTGCATGAATTTGAACGGGCTGAACTTCGCCATCGTCTAAAATATCCAAACGAGCCGTCTCGCCGCCGATCCCATGTATAAGGACAAGCTGGATTTTGGCCCTGTTTTTTGGGGGTGCCGTCGCCGCGGATGTCCGTTGCCGGGCCGCGAAGCGTGGCGTCTAGCTACTGCCAAACCGACCAGAAATCAAGGTTTGCTTGTCCCGGCTCAAAGCAAATTGCCCGAACAGCAAAACCTTAACAACCCAGGATTGCAACGCAGCGGCAAGCGCGCTCGGCGGCGTCGAAGCCGAGATCCGGTCCCTACCGCGGATGACCTGTGGTCAGAGCCAGGAATGTACTGCCTCAATGGCCGGCGAATACTAGCGCCTTCACCGGCAGAACCAGAGCCTGAACCCGCAGCAGCATGGCATGAACCATGCCGACGGCGTCAACCATGTGCAGGAACAGCCAGGTTCCGAGGCCCAGTTTGCCGCTCGAAAGCCGCTCATGGTTGCTGGTATAGGCATTGGCCATGCAGCTCGAGCCTCTGGTCACGCCGTCGAGCCCGCCTTCGAACATCGGCTCCAGAAACACCGTGATGGTGCCGGGCTTTGCCGCCTGCTGCGCATCAATGAGCTGCTCGCCGCCCCTGAACTGGCCGCTGGCGATATATTCCTGAACGTCGGTGACGACCATCGGGATGATGGTCATGGGCTTTGACGCGCAGGTCACTTCCGCGGTCATGCCGACCTTGACGACCTGCGCCTCGATCTGCGCGAAACCGGCCTGCAGACCGGGCCGCCCGATCTGCTGCGGAATAAGCACGCCGGCCGCCCGCATGAGCGGATTGACAATATCGCCCACCCGCAACGCAAACTGTTCCACCTGCCCGGCCACTCCCGCATAGATGACGGTCTTGTCGAGATCGATCTGCGCCTGCCGAAGCGTCGCCTCCGCGGTTTCCTTCTCGGCCGGCAGCAGGGTCGACAGCCGCAGCTGGGCGGCCTGCCTTGCCGCCTCGGCCGAGGCGACCTGCCCCCTTCGCCCGTCGACCGCCGTCTCCAGCTTTTCGATCTCGCGCGCCGCCACGACATTCGGGTTGCGCTGCACAAGCTCCTGCTTGGTCCGCAATTCGTCGGTCGCCTGTTCGAGCGCACTCCTGGCCTGCTGAATCTGGCCATCCGCGGCCACGATGTCAGCCCCGGCCACCAGCATCTGCGCTTCGATTTCCTTGATGCGCCGGTTTGCGACGTCCACCGCCGCCTGCTGCTTGACGCTGTCGAGCCGCAGCAAGGGCTGTCCTTGTTTGACGAGGTCGCCGTTCTTGATCAGAACCTCGCTCACCCGTCCGCCTGCCTCCGGCAGGATCGGAATCGTCCGGAAGAACGACGTCACCAAGTTGGTGGAGGGATGATAGTAGAAGATGACTGTGATCAGCGCGACCGTCAGCATCAGACAAGCCGTGATGCCGTAGCGCAGTTCGAACCAGACCGAAAACAGCGTGATCTCCTTGCCGATCCGCTTGTGCTGCACATAGCGGCGATACAGATAGTCCGGCAGGACTGTGAAGATCGAGCACAGCACGATTTCAAGCATGATCGCGCCTCACGCTGTCTTCCACACGCATGATCTCCGCTTCGGACATTCGTTCGGGCTCGGGAGGACGCTCGATATGCGCGATCGATTCAACGCCGCGCGCGATGCGTTGAAGCGGAGTGACCACATCCGGGAAATCGATCAATGCGAGGATCAGACCGGCGACCCAGAACAGATGGATATGGGTAAACAGCGACAACAGCCCGAGTACGGCAACGATCTCGAATTGCAGCTTCTTGTGGCCGAGCCGCTCGGGCAGCGAATGCAGCCGGAAGAAAACGACACCGATCGCGAACACCGTTGCGATCATGACCAGCGTCGTGATGACGAACAGCGTATCGGTCTGACCCGGCGCGGTGATGAACCATGGCAAGTGGTGAGACGCCGCGGGATGCTGCGATGCTGACACGATTCAGTCCCTCCCCAGGGGGCTCTCAACAGTCTGGCGCGCTGATAGGCATTTCGCAACGCGGCTCAGTGAAATCCGGCCCGTGCGCTCGCGGCGCCGTCGCCGCCGCGCAAAATCAAACTGGTAAAATTCTATCGTCGTTTTTCCCGCTGGCAGGAGTGGAGGGACTCGAACCCCCAACCCCCGGTTTTGGAGACCGGTGCTCTAGCCAGTTGAGCTACACTCCTACGGAAGCGGAAGCGGCGGACCCAAGGCCCGCCGCGAACGGGATATGCCCGAGGGATGGGCATTTTGCAAGGGCAGGTAAGGCAGCCACGGCCTGAGCCGCCCGGACAAGCCGGTTCCCGCTTAACTCCGCGTTAACCCTGTTCCGGCACATCTATACCGCTCGCAAAGTCATGCGGCCCGCGGATTCGATCACGTTCCGCGGCGATACGGACCTTGGGGGGTGCGTATGCTCTGGCACTATCGCAGGCGTGCTGAGGAGTGTGCGTCGCGTATTTCCAGCACTAGAAGTGAATCCGTCCGGCAGAATTATCAGCAGCTGCTGATATCCTGGAATGCGCTGATCGAGGCCGAGGAAGCGCGGCTGAAGCGGATGGCCAGCTTGCCGCAATGGGAATCCCGCCGACCCGTGCGTAGCGCGCGCCCGCGGATCGAACTGGTTCACACTGCCTATGACGACCCGATCATCGACCGTCCGCTCATTTGAGCGTCCGCTGGCTTGATTTGAGTCAAGTCTCGCAGATTGCGCCCTCTCTAAGGTTGGTTTCCGCAAGGAGACGCCGGGAGGACGCCAATGAATGTACGCGAGCAAATTTCCGAACGTGAGGCCGAGCCGCTTCACGACACTTTCATGCCATCCATCCATCCAGTCGAGTTCTATCAGCGCGACCGCTCGCTGCATCCGCCAGCCTATGCCCCCGGCTACAAGACCAGCGTCGGCCGCTCGCCGCGGAAGGCCCTGCTGTCGCTGCAGAACTCGCTGTCCGAAATCACCGGCCCGGTTTTCGGCCAGAACGATATCGGGTTGCTCGACAACGACCTGATCCGCAATTACGCCAAGGACGGCGACCCAATCGGCGAACGCATTGTCGTGCACGGTCAGGTGCTGGACGAGAATCGCAAGCCGGTTCCCAACACGCTGGTGGAATTCTGGCAGGCTAACGCCGCCGGCCGCTACCGGCACAAGAACGATACCTATCTTGCGCCGATCGATCCGAATTTCGGCGGCTGCGGCCGCGCGCTGACCGACGAGAACGGCTATTACTATTTCCGCACCATCAAGCCCGGACCCTATCCGTGGCGCAACTACGTCAATAGCTGGCGCCCGGCTCACATCCATTTTTCGATCTTCGGCTCGGGCTTCGCGCAGCGCCTGATCACCCAGATGTATTTCGAGGGCGATCCGCTGATCAAGATCTGCCCGATCGTTCATACCATCCCGGATGAGGCCGCCATCGACCGGCTGATCGCGCCGATCGACATGAACACGGCGATCCCGATGGACCTGCTCGCCTATCGCTTCGACATTGTATTGCGCGGCCGCCGCTCGACCTTGTTCGAGAACCGGCTGGACGGCAACTAACGCAGAAACAGATCAAGGGAGAAACCCACATGCCGCAAGCGCTCGGCTACCTGAAGGAAACCGCCTCGCAGACCGCGGGCCCCTACGTCCATATCGGGCTCATTCCGCATCAGGCCGGCTTCGACATCTTCCAGAACAATTTCGGCAATGTGGTTGCCGGAGCCGCGACCAAGGGCGAGCGCATCGTCATCGAAGGCCGGGTGTTCGATGGCACCGGCACGCCGGTGCGCGACGCATTGATCGAAATCTGGCAGGCCAATGCCGACGGCCGCTACAACCATCCGGCCGATCGCCAGAAGAAGGCGCTCGATCCGGACTTCCGCGGCTGGGGCCGCACCGGGGCTGACTTCAAGACCGGCATCTATACCTTCGAGACCGTGAAGCCCGGCGCCGTGATCGGCCGTCACACCCGCATGATGGCGCCGCATATCAATGTCTGGATCGTGTCGCGCGGCATCAATATCGGCCTGCATACCCGCATGTATTTTTCCGATGAAGTCGATGCGAATGCGGCCGATCCCGTGCTAAACTTGATCGAACAGGAAGAGCGCCGTCAGACCCTGATCGCCAAGCGAACCAGCCGAGACGGCAAGATCGTCTATCTGTTCGATATCGTCCTGCAGGGCGACAATGAAACGGTGTTCTTTGACGTATAGGTCACCCGCTACAATACCAAGGATAGCGGCGCTGCACGCGGCGCTGTCCTTCCTCACGCACTCGCCCGCATCGGCGAGCGAACTTGCCGATCAGGGTCAGGCGCTGGCGCAGCGGCTCTGCGCGTCGTGTCACGCAATCGGACGGGGCGAACGCAGTCCGATCCCGGTCGCCCCCGCCTTCCGCCGGATTGAACCGCGGGTCGACCTGGAGCAGATGATCGAGCGTCTGCAGGACGGCCTGGTCGCAGGCCATCCGGAAATGCCGGTCTTCATTTTGAAAGACGACGAGGCGCGCGCGCTTGTCGCCTATATGAAGTCGCTGCGCGATCTTTAGCGCGTTTTCGAGCGAAGTGGGTACCGGTTCGCGTTAAGAAAACGCGTCAACGCAAGACTCTAGACCGCCGCGGCCAGGCGACGTCTTGGCGCGCCGCCCTTGCGCGGTTGCTCGTTGCCGAGGAGCGTCCGCATCACCGCGCCGGCATCGTCCGCGACTTTCGGATTGCGCATCACCATGGCCGCGATGATGGCGCCGTCGATCAGCAATCCGATCTGGTGCGCGAGCGCCGCCGGGTTTGGCAGATCCGCTTCCGCCGCAAGCCGTTCGATCCGCGCCAGCACCAGGCTCTTGTGCTTGATGGTGATCGCGCGCAGCCGCTCGTCGGCCTTGTCATGCTCGCCGATCGCGTTGATGAACGGGCAGCCGTAGAACCGATCCTCGGAGAACCATTCCTTGAGCAGCGGAAAAATCCGCAGCAGCTTCGTGCGCGGCGCCGCATTGCCGGCCTCGATACCGCCGATAAACCAGTCGCGCCAGCGCTGCCCTTCGCTCTCCAGCACCGCTTCGATCAGACCTTCCTTGGAACCGAAGATTCGGTAGAGCGTGGTCTTCGCCGTCTTCGCCTGATCGATCACCGCGTCGACGCCGGTGGCATTGATACCGTAGCGGCAGAACAGTTCCGTGGCCGCGTCGAGCAGGCGCTTGCGTGCGCTCTCGGCATCGTTGGCCATGCGCGAATCCAGTTCGGCTGCAGCGCTCTTTCCGCTCATGATTCATTCCATAGCGCAGGATCGGTCGAAACGGAATTGCTTCGCGCACGCGTTCCTGCATAGCGCCGCGCATGATGAGCACGGCGTGATGCGCAGCGGCGGCGGTGCCGTCGATCCGCGGCTGCACGCAAACCAAGCGCTGCTCCGCCCATTTGCTGTCCGTCTGCCCCCGCAATGAGCATCGGCAAGCCC
>JAEZBA010000641.1 GCA_023430245.1 Pseudomonadota bacterium | reverse complement strand
CGCTCACGGTGTCCCATTCGATCGACTGGCCGATGGACAGGCCGATCAGCGCCGCGCCGATCGGCGTCAGCACGGAGATGGTGCCCTGCGAGACATCGGCCTCGCCGGGATAGACCAGCCTGACCGTGCGAACGGCATCGGTGACGTCGTCGCGGAACGTCACCCGCGAACCCATCGTCACCAGGCCGGGGAGACGCTCGGATTCCTCGATCACCCGGGCGCGGTCGATCTCGCGCGCCAGAAAGTCCGCGGCCTGCGCGAATGCGCCGGCCGACGAATCGGCGATCCGGGACAACTTTTCGGCGTCCGCGCGAATCATGGCGATCGGCGGCAGTTCGGGATGCGGATAGCTCATTGTTCTTCTCCTTCGCTGGAAGCGGTCAGCAGGCCGAAGCGGCGCGAGGGACCGGTTCAGGCCAGAATTCGATTGTTCGGATGGGGGAAGCCGTCAGCCCCGGAGGCTGGAACGGCAAAACGTCAGCCCGGAGGGCTGACAAGCGCAGCCGTCCGGGTCAGGAGCCTGCGTGCAGGCGTCCGGCGCGGAGCATGGAACGGGTCTGGTGCGCAATCATCACGGAAATCAGGTAGGGATTTGAAACCCGAAGTCAACGGCCACCGTGTCTCATGCCGCGGCGCCGCGGCCGTGCTATGCATAGCGAAACCGTCCGGACTGCCTCATGTCGACGCCTGCCGACCTCACCGCATATCTGGCCGCCACGGCCCGAGGGGACCGCGCTGCTTTCGAGCAGCTTTATGCCGCCACGCGGGCGAAACTGTATGGCGTGGTCCTGCGTATCTTGAGGCGCCACGACCTCGCCGACGAGGTGATTCAGGAGACCTACCTCAAGATTTGGGGTAGCGCCGGGTCGTTCGACCCGTCGAAGGCCTCTCCCATCACCTGGATGGTGACGATCGCGCGCAACCGGGCGATCGACCTCCTTCGCAAGCGCAGCGAGGCCTCGATCGAAGAGGAACCGGAGGCCATGGACGTCGCCGCCGATCTGCCCAATCCGCTCGCCGCGCGCGAACTGAGCGAGGAGTTGAAACGGCTGATGGCCTGTGTTGGCGCGCTCGATGGCGACCGCCAGCAGATGGTGCTGCTGGCCTATTATAACGGGCTGAGCCGCGAGCAACTGGCGGCGAAGTTCGAAAAGCCTGTCAACACGATCAAGACCTGGCTGCGACGGAGCCTGATCGAGATCCGGGAATGTCTCGGATCATGAGAGGGCCGCGACGATGATGGACGAGGATCGCGACATCCTGGCCGCCGAATATGCGCTCGGGACGCTAGATGCGTCCGAACGGGCGCAGGCCGAGCAATTGATTTTGTCCGATACCGGGTTCGCCGCGCAGGTGGAATACTGGGAGCGGCGGCTGGCGGTGCTTGCCGAGGCGGTCGGGGAAGTCGAGCCCCCGGCGTCGGTCTGGAATAACATCGTCGCCGGTCTGCGCGGCGCCGCGGTGCTGGCCGGCACCCCGTCCGGCAGTGCCGAGATCGTCTACCTGACGCGAAGGCTGAAACGCTGGCGCACCGCCACCTATGTCGCGGGCGCGCTCGCCGCTTCGCTGCTGCTGTTCATCGGCGTCCGCGAAGCCACTCAGCCGGCGCCTGATCTGGGACGCTACGTTGCGGTGCTGCAGGCCGACAAGGTGTCGCCGGGCTTCCTTCTGACGGTTGATCTCAAGACCAAGGATTTCACCGTGCGCCGTGTCGGCGCCACGGTGCCGCCCGATCGGTCGTACGAACTCTGGCTGGTGCACGACAAGTTTCCGCAGCCGCGTTCGCTCGGCCTGATCGGCGACCACGAGTTCACCCGCTCGCAATTGGCTGCATTCGACCCGCAGATCATCAACGAGGCGACCTATGCGGTGACGGTCGAGCCGCCGGGCGGTTCGCCGACCGGTGTCGCGACCGGGCCAATCGTTTATGCTGGCAAGCTGATCGAGGCGGTGCCGTAAATCTGCTGCAGCGCAGCGACCGTGAAGCGGTGGTCGCAAAATTTGATCAAGCTGCGCGAATTTTCCCGGAAAAAATCGCCGCAAGCCAAGTCTCGTGAGCTCTCATCAATACTGCGCTAACTGTGCAAGTCGGAACTCAGAGCGGTTCTGATCTGAATCAAGCGCGGGTGCGTTATTGCAAACGTTTTAGCCCTATCTCTGTTTGCAAAATGATAGCTCAGCAATGTTCAAGGTCTTAGCTTGTCTGACGGAGCATGATTGGCGGCTGGTCGCGCTGTCCGTGTTGATCTGCGTTGTCGCGAGCGTGACTGCCGTGAATCTTTTCAATCGTGCGCGTGCGTCGCTCGGGCGTCCGCGCCTCATCTGGATTGTCACTGCGGCGATCGCCGGCGGTTGCGGAATCTGGGCGACCCATTTCGTCGCCATGCTGGCCTATTCTCCGGGTGTGCCGGTTGGCTACGGGATCGGCCTCACCGTCCTTTCGCTCGTGGCGGCGATCGCGATAACCGGCCTCGGCCTCTGGATCGCGCTTGCAAGCTATAAGTGGCTTGCCGCATCCGCAGCCGCTTCTCTCGGTGGCGCTGTTGTTGGCGGTGGCATCGCCATCATGCACCTCACCGGCATGTCGGCGCTCGAGGTGCCCGGCCGCGTCGGCTGGGATATTCCCTTGCTCGTGACCTCGATCGTGTTTGGAATCGTCCTCGGAAGTGTCGCACTGGCCACCGCCATTCGTGGCGATGGTCTCCGATATGCGGCTGCTGCGTCGGTGCTGCTGATTCTGGGGATCCTGACGCATCACTTCACCGCCATGGCTGCTGTCGAGATCGTGCCGGATCCGTTGCGTGCGGTGGATGAGTTCTCGCTGTCGCCCACCGCGCTTGCGATTGCGGTCGCGAATGCCGCGTTCGCGATCCTGCTGCTGTGTCTGGCGGGCGCATTCGCCGATCGCCGCTTGAAGGACAAGGAATATCAGCTCGCGCGTGCGGTCAATAACATGGCGCAGGGCGTCGTGATGTTCGACGCCAATCAGCGTCTCATCGTCTGTAACGACCGCTATATCGAGATGTACAGCTTGTCACCTGAGCTGGTGAAGCCGGGTTGTACGCTGGTTGACCTGATCGAGGAGCGAAAAAGGCGACGAGGATTGAATCGCGATCCCCGGAAATATTATCAGGAGATCGTCGAGGCCATGTCCTCCGGATCGACCTTGACT
>JAEZBA010000607.1 GCA_023430245.1 Pseudomonadota bacterium | reverse complement strand
GCTCGAGGCGCGGGGCGTCCATGTCCAGTATCGCGCTTCGCTCGAGCAGGACCTCGCGGCGCTCGCCGAATTCGAGCCTGATCTCGCCATCGGCACCACTCCGGTCGTACAGAAGGCCAAGGAGATGGCGATTCCGGCGCTGTACTTCACCAATCTGATTTCGGCGCGCCCGCTGATGGGGCCGGCCGGTGCGGGATCGCTGGCGCAGGTTGTCAATGCAGCCCTGCGCAACAAAGCGCGCTTCGATGCGATGCGCGAGTTCTTCGGGGATGTGGGAGCGGGCGACAACGCCGGCGTGTGGGAAGAGGCGCCACGCGCACGACCGGAATTCCGCGAACGCTATCGCAAGCAGATGGATGCGCTGGCGAAGAAGCGCAGCAGCGGCGACACCAGCAACTTCAAGAACGCGAGGATGATCTGATGCTCATCCTCGACCACGATCGCGCCGGCGGATACTGGGGCTCCGTCTATGTCTTCACCGCGGTGAAGGGGCTCCAGGTCATCATCGACGGGCCGGTCGGATGTGAAAACCTCCCGGTGACATCGGTGCTGCATTACACCGATGCATTGCCGCCGCACGAACTACCGATCGTGGTGACCGGGCTCGCCGAGGAAGAGCTCGGCCAGAAGGGCACCGAAGGCGCGATGAAGCGCGCGCACCGCGTGCTCGATTCCGACCTGCCGGCGGTGGTGGTGACCGGCTCCATCGCCGAGATGATCGGTGGCGGAGTGACGCCGGAAGGCACCAACATCAAGCGCTTTTTGCCGCGGACCATTGACGAGGATCAGTGGCAAAGCGCCAACCGCGCCATGACCTGGCTGTGGAGCGAATACGGGCTGAAGAAGGTGCCGGACCGCAAGCCGCGCAAGGACGGTGAGAAGCCGCGCGTCAACATCATCGGCCCGATCTACGGTACCTTTAATATGCCGTCCGATCTCGCCGAAATCCGCCGTCTGGTCGAGGGCATTGGCGCCGAGGTGAACATGGTGTTCCCGCTCGGCAGCCATCTGCAGGACGTTCCGCGACTGATCAATGCGGACGTCAACATCTGCATGTACCGCGAATTTGGCCGCCTACTCTGTGAGACGTTGAACCGGCCCTATCTGCAGGCGCCGATCGGACTGCATTCGACAACGAAGTTCCTTCGTTCGCTGGGCGATCTGCTCGGTCTCGATCCGGAGCCGTTCATCGCGCGCGAGAAGCACACAACCATCAAGCCGCTGTGGGATCTTTGGCGCTCGGTGACCCAGGATTTCTACGGAACCGCGAGCTTCGGCATCGTTGCGAGCGAAACCTATGTGCGCGGTGTGCGCCACTTCCTCGAGGAGGAGATGGGCATGGCCTGTAACTTCGCGATAGCGCGATGCGCGGGCGCAAAAACCGACAATGATGCCGTCCGAAAGGCCGTTCGCGAAAAAGCACCGTTGATCCTGTTTGGTAGCTACAACGAGCGCATGTATCTGTCCGAAGTCGGGGGGCGCAGCGTCTACATTCCCGCGTCGTTCCCCGGCGCGATTATTCGCAGGCATACCGGCACGCCGTTCATGGGTTATTCCGGCGCGACCTACCTGGTGCAGGAGTCGTGCAACGCGCTGTTCGACGCGCTTTTTCACATCATCCCGCTGGGCACCGAACTCGACAAGGTCGACGCGACACCCGCGCGCCTGCAGCCGGAGCTCGACTGGAACGACGATGCCAAGAGCGAATTCGATCGCCTGGTCGATGCACATCCGGTGCTGGTGCGGATCTCCGCCGCGAAGCGGCTGCGCGATGCGGCCGAGCGCGATGCGCGGCGGAACGGTTACGAGACGGTTACGGTTGCGAGCGTCGCACGTGCGCGCGTGACGCTGATCGCTAACGAAGCGGCGTGAAGGGAAGCAGGAGGGCGGTCCATGGCTCTGGAAACAGATACGCGACATGCCGGAATGAGTCGCTGGCGGCATGGCGAGGTCGAATACCGGCTGCTGCACGCTGTGCTGTTCTCCATTTTCGTGACGTCGATCGCAATGTCGCGGTTGATGCCGTGGCGGTGGTATGCGCGCCGGACGAGTGAGGCGCCTCGGCGCAGCATTCTTTGCGAGGCGCGCGCGACGACCAACAAGATCGTGCCGATGGCGTTCATGGGTTGAGATGCCGCAGACGATGCGTCCCAGGCGCGAGGCGAATTGAAGAAGGACTGCACGAGGAGAGTCGGAAAGTCCGGCCGCAGTCTGACTGGTAGATGCGGGTGACGACGCCGACGCGGCGTCATCCAACAGGTTTTCGTCCGGGGCACACCGGGCGGAAAGCTGCCGTGGCGGGAAACCGTCCCGGCAATCCTTGCCGCGCGGGACTTGCGCGGTAACGGCCGCAAGGCCAACCGGAGAGTAAAAACATGGCTGACTCTAGGGGCGGCTCTCTCTCGGGACTGACGGAACAGGAAGCGCGAGAATTCCACTCGATCTTCCTGACCAGCTTCATCGCCTTCGTCGTGATCTGCGCGATCGCCCACTTCCTGGTTTGGCAGTGGCGTCCGTGGCTCCCGGGACCGAAAGGTTACGCCTTCCTTGAAGGTGCCGGACAGACGGTGAGCTCCCTGATCCCGTTCGTGTCATAGGAGGATAAACAATGTGGAAGATGTGGCTTCTCTTCGATCCGCGGAGAACCCTGATTGCGTTGTTTACCTTCCTGTTCGCGCTGGCATTGGTGATTCACTTCATCCTGCTCAGCACGAACCGGTTCAACTGGCTGGAGGGGCCGCGCGCTCCGGCAGCCAAGGTATCGATCGAAACGACACTGCACGGTTGAAGGCAGTCGAGACTGGCGGACGAGGCGTGGGCAAAACCCGTGCCCCGTCCGCCGACGGCAAGGCATGCTTGCAGCGCGCGGGGCGCGCGCTGCGTGATGGAGGGTCGGGACTATGGCCATGCTCAGCTTTGAACGAAAGTACCGCGTGCGTGGCGGTACGCTGATCGGCGGGGACCTGTTCGATTTCTGGGTCGGGCCGTTTTATGTCGGCTTCTTCGGCGTCACCACGATCTTCTTCACCTTTGTCGGTGTAGCGCTGATCATGTATGGCGCGGCGCTCGGACCGACCTGGAACATCTGGCTGATCAGCATCAATCCGCCGCCGCCGGAATACGGACTGGCCTTCGCGCCGCTCAAGGATGGCGGAATCTGGCAGATCGTCACGATCTGCGCGCTCGGCGCATTCGGTTCATGGGCGCTGCGTGAAGTGGAGATCTGCCGCAAGCTCGGGATCGGCTATCATGTGCCGTTCGCTTTCAGCGTCGCAATCTTCGCCTATTTCACGCTGGTGGTGATCCGCCCGGTCTTGATGGGCTCCTGGTCGTATGGATTTCCGTACGGGATCATGAGCCATCTCGATTGGGTCTCGAACACCGGCTACCAGTACGGGAATTTCCATTATAATCCGGCGCACATGATCGCGATCACGTTCTTCTTTACGACGACGCTCGCGCTCGCGCTGCATGGTGCGCTGATCCTGTCCGCCACAAATCCGAAACCCGGCGAGACGGTACGTACTGCCGAACATGAGAACACATTTTTCCGCGACACCATCGGATGGTCGATCGGCACGCTCGGCATTCACCGGCTCGGATTGTTCCTCGCCTTGTCCGCCGGCTTCTGGAGCGCGGTCTGCATCGTCATCAGCGGACCGACCTGGCTGTGGCCGGAAGGTGAGCAGTGGGTCACCTGGTGGGAATGGTGGCGCAACATGCCGATCTGGTCGTCACGGTAAGCGAGGGAGCGTGTCATGGCTGAATATCAGAATATCTTCACTGCCGTGCAGGTCCGTTCCCCGCTCTATGAGGGTGTGCCGGTCGCGGTCGGGCCCTTCGTGCGCCAGGGCGGCGGGTTTTCCTACTGGCTCGGCAAGATCGGTGACGCCCAGGTCGGTCCTTATTACATCGGTTGGACCGGCATCGCGTCGCTGTTCTTCGGCTTCATTGCGATCGAGATCATCGGCCTCAACATGATGGCGCAGGTGAACTGGAGCCCGATCGAGTTCATGCGGCAATTGCCGTGGCTGGCGCTCGAGCCGCCGCTGCCCCAGCATGGTCTCACTGTGCTGCCACCATTGACGGAGGGCGGCTGGTGGCTGATCGCAGGCTTTTTTCTCACGGCGTCGATCCTGCTGTGGTGGGTGCGGGTCTATGTGCGAGCGCGCATGCTCGGCATGGGCACGCATGTGGCCTGGGCATTCGCGTCAGCGATCTTCCTCTATCTGTCGCTGGGCTTCATCCGGCCGCTGCTGATGGGGAGCTGGAGCGAGGGCGTGCCGTTCGGCATTTTCCCGCATCTCGACTGGACCAACAACTTCTCCATCAATCACGGCAATCTTTTCTACAACCCATTCCATATGCTCTCGATCGCCTTCCTTTATGGTTCGGCCCTGCTGTTCGCCATGCACGGCGCGACCATTCTCGCGGTGACCCGCTACGGTGGCGAGCGTGAGATCGAGCAGATCGTCGATCGCGGTACGGCGGCCGAACGAGCTGCCCTGTTCTGGCGCTGGACCATGGGCTTCAACGCGACGGTTGAATCCATTCACCGCTGGGCCTGGTGGTTTGCAACGCTGTGCACGCTCACAGGCGGCATCGGCATCCTGCTGTCGGGAACCGCGGTCGACAACTGGTTCGAATGGGGCGTCAAACACGGAATCGCAGTGCGCTGATGACCGACCTGGAACAGCATCTGCACGATCGCTATGCAGACGCGTCATTTTCGAACCATGGGGCGGACCCCGCTGATGGTGACTCGAACCATCGGCTGGTCTGCCCCATGGGGTTCACCAAGGCCTCGGTGAACCGCGCCGACGCAGAGGATCAGCCGCTCTCGGATGCTCTGCGAGAGCGAACGAAGCGGCTGCACGCTGTGGCCGAACGCAGTGGGGCCCTCGCGGACATCCTGCAACGGAAGTGCGACCGCGTCGGTTACGCGCTATTGCTGCGCAATCTACTGCCAGCCTACGAACGTCTCGAGACCGAGTTGTTCGCCAGGCGAACGCATCCGATTCTCAATGTCTTCGCGGATCGTTCGCTGCGACGGTCCGATCGCCTGCGAGCCGATCTGCAGGCTATCGAGGGCGCCGACTGGGAACGCTCTCTGCCGCTGCTCAGGTCTGCTATGTCGTATGCCGCTGCTATCAGGCAGGCGGCGGCGGCCGGTGATGGTCTGCGGCTCGTTTCTCACGCTTATGTTCGTTACTTTGGCGATCTTAGCGGCGGTCAGGTCATCAAGAAGCTTCTCGGTAAGTCACTGTCGCTGCCGGCAGCGGCGCTGACGGTCTACGAGTTCCCTGATGCTCAATCGCACATACTCAAAGCCAGACTTCGAGACGCGCTTGATTGCGCGGGCCGTGTCACCGATGATCCACATATGCTGGTAATCGAGGCAATGACCGCCTTCGAGCACAATATCGCTGTATCGCGCGAGGTGCAGAGCCGGGCCGGCACAACGG
>JAEZBA010000520.1 GCA_023430245.1 Pseudomonadota bacterium | reverse complement strand
TTCCGCGAGCCGTCGATCAATCTCGGCACCGGAGAAGTGAAGGGCCTGGTGCCTCATATCACCGGGAAAGCGCTGCTGGACTATTACGGCATCGCTCCCGGCAGCGCGAACGCCTACGCCCTCGCCTATCCGGACTTTGCCGCGCTGGCAAAGAGCTATGGCAAGCTCGGCGGGCTCGACCGGATTGCCACGGTTATCAAGGCGATCCGCGCCGAGCGCGGCGATCGCACGCTGCTGCTTGACGGCGGCGATACCTGGCAGAACAGCTACACCTCGCTGCAGTCCAAGGGCCAGGACATGGTCGACTGCATGGCGCTGATCAAGCCGGATGCCATGGTCGGTCATTGGGAATTCACCCTCGGGACTGATCGCGTGAAGGAGATCGTTGACGGCCTCGGCTTCCCGTTCCTAGCTCAGAACATGCGCGACACCGAATGGGACGAGCCGGCGTTCAAGCCCTACGAGATGTTCGAGCGTGGCGGCGTCAAGATAGCGGTGATAGGCCAGGCCTTCCCCTACACGCCGATCGCAAATCCGCGCTGGATGATTCCGAACTGGTCGTTCGGCATCCGCGAGGACGATTTGCGCGCCAATGTCGAAAAGGTCCGCAAGGAAGGCGCGCAACTGGTCGTGCTGCTGTCCCATAACGGTTTCGATGTCGACCGCAAGCTCGCCTCCCGCGTTGACGGCATCGACGTGATCCTGACGGCGCACACCCACGACGCGCTTCCCGATGTGGTGAAGGTCGGCAAGACCCTGCTGGTCGCGTCGGGCAGTCACGGCAAGTTCGTGTCGCGGCTCGATCTCGACGTGCAGGGCGGCGAAGTGAAGGGCCATCGCTTCCGGCTGATCCCGGTATTCTCCGACGTAATCGCGCCCGACGCTGAGATGGCGGCAAAGATCGACGCCATCCGCAAGCCGCACGAAAAGATGCTGAATGAAAGCGTGGCGCGCACCGAAACGGTTCTCTACCGGCGCGGCAATTTCAACGGCACCCTCGACGACGTGATCTGCGACGCGCTCTTGTCTGAACGCGATGCCGAAATCGCGCTGTCGCCAGGCTTCCGCTGGGGCGCCTCGCTGCTGCCCGGTCAGGACATTACCCGGGAAGATGTCTACAACGCCACCGCCATCACCTATCCGAACGCCTATCGCATGACCATGACCGGCGCGCGACTGAAGGAGATCATGGAGGACGTGGCCGACAACCTGTTCTATCCGGACCCGTATTACCAGCAGGGCGGCGACATGGTTCGGGTCGGCGGCATGTCCTACACCATCGATGTCAGCAAGCCCGGCGGGCAACGCATCTCCGACATGACCTTGATCCGCACCGGCAAGCCGATCGAAGCCGCGCGCGACTACACCGTCTCCGGCTGGGCGAGCGTCAATGAAGGCACCGAAGGCCCGCCGATCTGGGACGTGGTGATGAACCATCTCGAAAAGAAGAAGGTCGTGGCTCCGAAGGAGCTGACGAACGTTCGCGTGACCGGCGCGTAAAAAATTTTGGCCAGACACATGCAAACATACGCATCGATGAAACTGATACGGACCGGAGGCATCGCATGACGGACCCCATGGGACTGACATCGCGGCGCGGCTTCTTGCGGAGCGGTCTCGCCGTCGGCGGTGTGATTGCCGCAGGCGGCGCCGGCGCAGCTGCCCCGCAAGGTAATCCTGCAAACCAGCCGCCCAATATTCCGGACTGGACCCGCAATCTCGGCGAGGGCGTCGCGGTGCGCGGCTATGGCAGCCCGTCCGAATTCGAGAAAGGCATCATCCGGCGCGACGTCGAATGGCTCACTGCGTCACGCGAAAGCTCGGTCAGCTTCACGCCGCTGCACGCGCTCGATGGGCCGATCACGCCCAACGGGCTTTGCTTCGAGCGGCATCATTCCGGCATCGCCGAGGTCGACCCGGCTGACTATCGGCTGATCCTGCACGGGCTGGTCGACAAGCCGCTGATCTTCACCCTCGACGACATTAAGCGGATGCCTCGCGTGAATCGCGCACATTTCTGCGAATGCGCGGCGAATTCCGGCATGGAATGGCGCGGCGCGCAGCTCAATGGCTGCCAGTACACGCACGGCATGGTGCATTCGGTCATGTATACCGGCGTGCCGCTGAAGACGCTTCTCAACGAGGCCGGCGTCAAGACGAATGCAAAGTGGCTGCTGCTGGAAGGCAGCGATTCGGCTGCGATGACGCGCTCGCTGCCGCTCGCCAAGGCGCTGGACGATGTGCTGATCGCCTATCGCATGAACGGCGAGATGCTTTATCCCGAGAACGGCTATCCGGTCCGCGCCGTCATTCCCGGCTGGGAAGCCAATATGTGGGTCAAGTGGCTGCGCCGCATCGAGGTCGGCGACCAGCCTTGGCACCATCGCGAGGAGACCTCGAAATACACCGACCTTCTGGAGAACGGCAAGGCGCGGCGCTTCACCTATGTGATGGACGCGAAGTCGGTGATCACCAATCCGTCGCCGCAGGCGCCGCTCAACCACAAGTCCGGTTTCACCGTGCTGACGGGAATCGCCTGGTCGGGCCGCGGCAAGGTCGCCCGTGTCGACGTCTCACTCGACGGCGGACGCAACTGGCGCACCGCAAAGCTCGACGGCCCGGTCTGGGACAAGGCCCTCACCCGCTTCTATTTCGAGTTCGACTGGGATGGCCGCGAATTGCTGCTGCAGTCGCGCGCCATGGACGACACCGGTTACGTGCAGCCGACCAAGGACGAGCTTCGCAAGGTTCGCGGCGTCAACTCGATCTACCACAACAACGGCATCCAGACGTGGCACGTGCACAAGAACGGCGAGGTCGAGAATGTCGAAGTATCTTAGCTTAAGCGTTCGCCTGGCGTTTGCTGCGGTTTGCATCTCGAGCGTCATGGCCGCCGGCGCCGTTGCGGCGGAGAAGAAGCTCAATATCGGCCGCGAGGCGACCGTGGATGAAATCGCCGGCTGGGACATCGACATCCGGCCGGACGGTCAGGGCCTCCCCGTCGGTAAAGGGACGGTGAAGCAGGGCGAACCGCTCTACGTAGAGCGCTGCGCCGCTTGCCACGGCGAGTTCGGCGAAAGTGCCGGGCGCTGGCCAATCCTGTCGGGCGGAAACAATACGCTGGCGAGTCACGATCCGGTCAAGTCGATCGGTTCCTACTGGCCCTATGCGTCGACGGTGATCGACTATATCCGCCGCGCGATGCCGTTTGGTGCATCGCAAACGCTGACCAACGACGAGCTCTATGCCATCACCGCCTACGTTCTTTTTCTCAATGACATTGTAACTTCGGAAGATTTTGAGCTGAGTGACAAAAATTTTAGAACAATCAAGCTTCCCAACGAGCGCAATTTTTTCGATGATGACCGGGAGGTCGCCGAAAAGGCATTCTGGCGGAAGGATCCGTGCATGAGCAATTGCATGCCGGATAAAGCGGCGATTACGGGACGGGCCAGAGTGATCGACGTGACGCCCGAACCCGGCCAGGGCCCGCAGGTGGAGTAGAAGTTCTATGGTCCAGGGGTGGCGTTGGCACCTTGCTTGCGTTGCGGCTGTCATCGCCCCAATCGCGGGTCTCACGGCTTTGCCTGCGACATTGTCGCATGCTTCCGGCGACCGCGCTCTCGGTCAATATCTGTCCTCGGAATGCGTAACCTGCCACCAGCTGTCGGGACGGTTTGACGGCATTCCACCGATTGTGGGATGGCCGGAGGACTCGTTCGTCGAGATCATGAACGAATACAAAACCAAAAAGCGAAGCCATGCCGTCATGCAGACGATCGTGGGGCGGTTATCACCAGAGGAGATTGCTGCGTTGGCGGCCTATTTCGGGAGCGTCGCTCCTGCTCAGGCCCCGGCAAAGCACGAGGGAGGAAAATCATGAAAACAAACCGCAGACATTTTATTCAGGGAGCTGGTGCGCTCGCGGCCGCCGGCGCATTCGCCGCTCCGGCCATCGCGCAGGCCAAGCCTCGTGTCGTCGTGATCGGCGGCGGCCCGGGCGGGGCGACACTTGCCAAATATGTCGCGCGCGATTCGCAGGGCGCGGTTCACGTCACGCTGATCGAGCCGCTGAAGGAATTCGTCACCTGCTTCCATTCGAATCTGTATCTCGGTGATTTCCGGCCTTTCAATTCGATCACCCAGAATTACTCCGGACTTGCGAAATACGGCATCACGCTGGTGCATGAGCCGGCTGCGCTGATCAACCCGAATACCAGGAGCGTGCGGCTCGCAAGCGGGGTCACCCTGCCCTATGACCGGCTGGTGGTCGCGCCCGGCATCGACATCAAGTACGATTCCGTCCCAGGCTATTCGGAAAAGGCGAGCGAGATCATGCCGCACGCCTGGAAGCCCGGCCCGCAGACCCAGCTTTTGAAAAAGCAGCTCGACGCGCTCGACGACGGCGCAACCATCGTGATGGTGTGCCCGCCCAACCCGTATCGCTGCCCACCCGGACCTTACGAGCGCATCTCGATGATGGCGCATGTACTCAAGAAGAAGGGACACACCAAGTCGAAGATCATTGCGCTCGATCCGAAGCCCAACTTCTCGAAGCAAGGCCTGTTCGTCGAAGGCTGGGAGAAACATTATCCAGGCATGGGTGAGTGGCAAGATCCGAAGATGCATGGCGGCATCAAGGGCGTCGATGCCTCGACCATGACGGTGAAGACCGACCTCGGCGACTACAAGGCTCAGCTCATCAACGTGATCCCGGCCCAGATGGCCGGCAAGATCGCGCGCGATGCCGGGCTCACGAACGAGAGCGGCTTCTGCCCGATCAAGCCCGAAAGCATGCAGTCGGCGAAGGACGCCAACATCTATGTGCTCGGCGATGCCAGCATCGCCGGCGACATGCCGAAATCGGCATTCTCCGCCAACAGCCAGGCCAAAGTCGCGGCCATGGTGATCCGCGGCGAATTGACGAAGTCGCCGACGTTCCCGGCCCGCTACACCAACACCTGCTGGAGCCTGATCGACACCGATGACACCGTGAAGGTCGGCGGTCGTTACGAGCCCAAGGACGGCAAGATCGCGGCGGTCGAGACCTTCGTGTCGAAAACCGGCGAGGACGCCGAACTGCGCAAGCAGACCCAGGCCGAGAATATGGGCTGGTATCAGGGCATCATCACCGACATTTTCTCGTGATGTTCGACGCCACAGACGTCACACCTGTAAGGCAAGACAAGGCGATGCGGCTTCGGCCGCATCGCCGCGCAATGCTTGCCGGCATGGGGGCGACGCTGGCGCTGCCTCTTCTGCCCGCACGGGCGGCGACTGCGCCGGTGACACACAAGGTCGGCGCGATCGAGGTTACGATCGTCAGCGACGGCGTCCTCAACGTCCCGCTGTCATTCTCGCTGCCGGACACACCGCTGGCCGAGGCCGCGGCCTTGTTCAGGGCGCATGGCCTGCCGGAGGACGGCGCGCCGTCCCAAACCAACGTTGTTTTGGTCAAGGCCGGCAACGAACGCATTCTGATCGACGCCGGCTCGGGGCCGAGCTTCCAGCCGACCGCCGGAAAGCTGCAGGAAAATCTCGAGGCCGTGGGTATCGCGCCCGACAGCATTACCAACGTCGTGTTCACCCACGGCCATGCCGATCACCTGTGGGGTGCCATCGACGATTTCGGCGACGGCGACCGGTTCCCGAATGCGCGCTACGTGATCTCGGAAGCCGAATGGGATTTCTGGACCGATCCGGACACCGCGACGCGGGTGCCCGACGCCCTGAAAGGCATGGCGCTCGGATCGAGCCGCATCCTGAAGGCGATCGAGGCAAAGACCGAACGCCGCAAGGATGGTGAAACCGTCGCGCCGGGCCTGACGTATCTGGCTACGCCCGGGCACACGCCGGGCCATATGGCGGTTCTGATCGAAAACGGCGGCCAACGGCTGATCGTAGGTGGTGACGTGCTGGCGAATACGGCAATCTCGTTCGCAAGGCCCGAATGGCGCATCGGCGCCGATTTCGACAGCGAACGTGGAATAAACACACGCAAACGACTGTTAGACCAGTTGGCTGCCGATCGCATTCCGCTGATCGGCTTTCACCTTGCCTGGCCCGGCTATGGCGCGGTGGAACGCAAAGGCCCCGCTTATCGTTTTATCCCGCTCTGACCACAATCCCGAGGATCGCATGACACGTATCGCCGCTGCCGCCCTGATCGTTCTTGCCTTCGGCATGCCAGCGCATGCCCAGGATGCCGCCGCAGGCGAAAAGGTCTTCGTGCAGTGCCGCGCCTGCCACCAGGTCGGCGAGACCGCCAAGAACGGCGTCGGCCCCCTGCTCAACGGCCTGTTCGGACGGCAGTCGGGCACGATCGAAGGCTACAATTATTCGGCCGCCAACAAGAATTCCGGAATTGTCTGGGACGAGGCCGTATTCGCCGAATACATCCAGAACCCGCGCGCCAAGATTCCCGGCACCAAGATGATCTATGCCGGACTGAAGGACGAAAAGCGGATCAAGGATCTCACCGCCTTCCTCAAGCAGTTCGACAAGGACGGCAAGAAGACAGCGCAGTAACGCCGCCGCCTTCAGTCCCGGACCGGTGCGAAGCTCGCAAGCGGCGGCTCGAACGCCGCCGCTTCAAGGTGACGCGGAATGATCAGCCGCCGCCCGCCATCAAAGCTAGCATTCGGACTCACATCGTTGAGCTGCGCCACCGCCCAGACCGGCGCGGCATAGCGTTGCGCAACACTGCGCACGGTATCGCCCGGCTCGGTGCGAACAGCGACGCCGGAATCCCACAATTCGATCGGCTCGCCACGTGGCATGATATAGCGGATCGGTACCGTCGGCCCTTCGAGCTGCACCGGAAGAGTCGATATCTGCACCACCTTTGCGACGATCTTGTCCTGCAAGCCGCGGATCTTGACCATGTTGACGTGCAGGACTTCCCAGTAATTCTTCAGGTCGATGGTCGCGAAATGACCGCGGAAATCCGATGACGCGCGGATGTATCCGCCGCCGAAAAAGTTGAGCGACTGATAGATATTGATGAAGCGGTCGACATTGTTGGGGACATTCGGCGCCTTGCGGGTCGGATCGAACGCCACGATCAGGCTCACCGGCACGCCCGCCTCCTTAAGCTTCCAGGCGAAAGCAAGCGCCGCATCGCCGCCCGCGGAATGCCCCATCGCCATGATCGGCTGAGGATTTTTCTTGTAGCGCGCGATGGCTTCCCGCGCCGGTCCGTACCAATTGATGTGATTGTAGGTCTCTGCCTCGATGCCGCTTTGCTCGATCTTGTCGCGCAGATAGTCCATCTCGAACGACGCGAAACGTCCGCCCATGCCGCGAAACACATAGGCTTTGCCGGCGGCGGGTTTTTTCTGGGCCAGCGCCCCGTCCGGTGACAGGAAGCCCTCCAGTACCGAGAGTGAACCACAGCCGGACAGACCCGTGGCGAGCAGGCCGACCATCGCTAGACGCGGCAGGTTGAACATGCGGTGTCGGCCCCTGAGGTCGTTGCGCCGCTCGCGCCGATAGCTGACGAAGCCGGAAACGCACGCCTTTTGATGCCGGCTGATCAAATGCGGATTTCGTTAAAATTTTACAAAGATTGCGCTTTCTCGTCGCTAACCCGTTGATCTAAAATGGGTATTCTGATGCCACCCCGGTTGCGGAAAGAGCGCGCTGGCGCCATATCCGGACAGGAATCAGCCACCGGCATCGCCGGCCCGATTTTGCGGTTGACCCGGTGCGCCGCCTGCCCTAACGCCCCGCTTTCTCCATCAGAAGCCGCCCATGACCGCTGCGCCGCGCATATCCTTTGTTTCGCTGGGCTGCCCCAAGGCGCTGGTCGATTCCGAGCGCATCATCACGCGGCTGCGCGCCGAAGGATACGAACTCGCGCGCGGCCATGCCGGCGCCGATGTGACCATCGTCAACACCTGCGGATTCCTGGATTCGGCGCAGGCGGAGTCGCTTGCGGCGATCGGCGAGGCTATGGCGGACAACGGCAAGGTGATCGGCACCGGCTGCATGGGCGCCGAACCGGACAAGATCACCGCGCAATATCCGAACGTGCTGGCGATCACCGGTCCGCAGCAATACGAGAGCGTCATGGAGGCGGTGCATCGGGCGTTGCCGCCGGTGCACGAACCGTTCGTCGACCTGGTGCCGCCGCAGGGCCTGAAGCTGACGCCGCGGCACTACGCCTATCTGAAGATTTCCGAAGGCTGCAACAACCGCTGCACCTTCTGCATCATCCCGAAGCTGCGCGGCGATCTGGTGTCGCGCCCCGCCGCCGACGTGCTGCGCGAAGCCGAACGGCTGGTGCAGGCCGGCGTCAAAGAGCTGCTGGTCATCTCGCAGGACACCTCGGCCTATGGGGTCGATACCAAATATGCGACCAGCCTCTGGCACGACCGCGAGGTCCAGGCGAAGTTCGTGCCGCTGGCGCGTGAACTCGGTGAGCTCGGCGCCTGGGTGCGGCTGCATTACGTCTATCCCTACCCGCATGTCGACGACGTCATCCCGTTGATGGCCGAAGGCAAGGTCCTGCCGTATCTCGACATCCCGTTCCACCATGCGAGCCCCGAGGTGCTGAAGCGCATGAAGCGGCCGGGTGCGCAGCAGAAGACGCTCGACCGGATCCGGCAATGGCGGGAGGTCTGCCCCGATCTCACGATCCGCTCGACCTTCATCGTCGGCTTTCCCGGCGAGACCGATGCCGACTTCCAGTTCCTGCTCGACTGGCTCGACGAGGCTGCGCTCGACCGCGTCGGCTGTTTCAAATACGAGCCGGTGGACGGCGCGACCTCGAATGCGCTCGACGGCGCGGTGCCGCAGGAGCTGAAGGACGAGCGCTGGAATCGCTTCATGCAGAAGCAGCAGGAGATCTCGGCGCGCCGTCTGAAGCGCAAGGTCGGGACGCGGCAGCAGATCCTGATCGATGAAATCACCCCGCAGGGCGGCAAGGGCCGGAGCAAGGCCGATGCGCCAGATATCGACGGCACGGTGCATGTGACCAGCCGCCGGCCGTTGCGGGTCGGCGAATTCGCCCAGGTGAAAATCGAGCGCGCCGACGCCTACGATCTGCACGGGAGTGTCGTTGGCTTCTGATCGCGCCTGGTCCGGCGCCCCGATGCGCCGAAGCTGCCGGCCGGTTGCCCCCTGCGCTAGCGCAAAAATGATTTGCCCGGCGCCCCCGCTCCCTCCCCAATGGGCCTGCGGATCAATCCCGAAGGTGATCTGAACCGGAGCACGCCGGTCCGCGACGGAGCTGTTGCGGGTCTTTCGCGCGGACGGGTTCATTGGGCTGGGGCATCGATGCGAAACTTGGTCTGTCTGCTGATCAGCGCCTGCGCGCTTTTGCTTGGCTGCGGCGACCTGATGGCGCAGAACCGGGTCGCATTGGTGATCGGCAACGACCGCTATCCTAATCTTCCCGCCGACCGGCAATTGCAGAAGGCGGTCAACGATGCCCGCGCGATGGGCAATGCACTTCAGCAGCTCGGCTTCAGTGTCATCCGCGGCGAGAATTTGGACCGCGGGCAGATCGTCGATCACATCGTCCGCTTCACACGCGCCATCAAGCCGGGCGATATCGCACTCGTGTTTTTTGCCGGCCACGGCGTGTCGCTGTCGGGTGCAAATTATCTGCTGCCCGCCGACATTCCCCTGCCGCAGCAGGGAGAGGAAGTCCGGGTGCGTAACATGGCGCTCGGCGAATCCGATCTGGTCGCCGATATCCAGGCCGCCAAGCCGCGCGTGCTGATCATGGTGCTGGACGCATGCCGCGACAATCCGTTCCGGCAAGCCGGACTGACCCGCTCGGTGGGCAACCAGGCCGGCCTGTCGCGGTCGCGCGAGGCCGAGGGCGTTTTCACGATCTACAGCGCGGGCTTCGGACAGGCTGCACTCGACCGGCTGGGCGACAGTGACCGGTCGCCGAATTCGGTGTTCACCCGCGTGCTCATTCCGGCGCTGGCGCGCACCGACGCTCACCTCGCCGATATCGTCATCGACCTGCGCGAAGAGGTGGCCCGCCTCGCTGCAAGCATCGGACACGAGCAATATCCCGCCTATTACGATCAGACCCGTGGCGGCCGCATCTTCCTCGCTCAGCAAGGGCGGCCGGCCCCGCCGCGCCCGCAACCAACCCCGGCGACCGCACCGCAGCCTGCAGCGCCGGCATCGGGCACGCGCGGCGCGCCCCGCTGGGTCACGGCTGCACGCGCGACCGAATTGCCGCGTTGCAATGTCTTCGTCGACTCCACGGCTGGACGCGGCAACGGATCTTTGCGCAGTCCGTTCCGAAGCATCGGCGAAGCCGTCAGCGCGGCCGAACCGGGCGCAGTCATCTGCGTCGCGGAAGGGCTCTATCGCGAGGAGATTCGGCCGGGAGAGAAGCACCTGACCTTTGCCGGCGGCTTTCAGCGCGGCTTCGAACGACGCGATTCCTCGACCTTCATCACGCGCGCGGTCGGCAACGGACGCGGCTCGTTCATTCGTTACGAGGATCCGGCTCCCAAAGGCGATGCAAGAACCGTGATCGACGGCTTCGACATTAGCGGTTATTCGCAAGCGATTGTGCGCGAGCATTATGAATCGCAGCGCTTCGACGTCACCAACAAT
>JAEZBA010000461.1 GCA_023430245.1 Pseudomonadota bacterium | reverse complement strand
CTCATGCGGAGGGCGCAGCCGAGGCGCCGGTTGCATTGCTCCTGCCGCAATACCTGCTCATCGCCGGGATCCTTGTCCTGTCGTTCTTCCCGAAGCTGGTGATGGATCCGGTCTCGGCCGCGATCGACCCCTATTTCGCCTCGACCCTGGTCTGGCAGGGCATGTCGCTGGAAATGATCTATGGATACTGGAACCCGATGCCGGTGATGGTGACTGCTGTCGTGATTGCCGCGGTCCTGTTTGCCGTGATCTGGATGACCTACAGGCTGCGGCGGGGATCTCCGCGGTCGACCGGTCCGGTCGGGCTCCACGGCTTCTATCGCCCGCTTCTTGAAGCCGTCACTCCACCGGTTGCCATCGCCTTCTGGGACGGCATCGCTGCACTGATGGAGGCGGCCGGCGAGGGCGTGCGCAGGATCTATACCGGCAACGGCCAGACCTATGTGCTCTATGTGCTCTACTTCGTCGCCGCCGTCTGTCTGGCCGGCACCTACGGCCCGACCGGCGTCTTCCTGCCCTAGCGACCGGTCACGACATTGGCCACCCCGCCGATAAGCCGGCTCGGAAGGAAGACGACCAGCGATGCCGTTCCTTCTATCACCGCGGAGCCACTGGCCAGTACGGTGTTGTTGTCGGTGGTGGCGTCGTCTTCGAGAATGCGGCGCATCAGGTCGTTGTTGCTGACGAGGTCCATCAGCGTTTCGGAACTGGCGAAGACGTTGTGAGTGCCGCCACTGACATCCGACACGTCGAGCACGGCGATATCCTCCGCCTGCAGCAGGGCGATGTCCGCACCGCTGCCGACGCGGGGATGGCCGCCGGCTATGCGTTCGGAAACGACAAGCGCCCGGTCGCGGCGCGATACGAGGATGGTGAACGGCAGCGGGATCTGGCCGATGTCTCGCACCTGGCTCTGGAAAACGTCGAGGTCGATGTCGGGTGCGGCAAGCACGCCGCCGCCGAGCCTTTTCAGGTAGCGCTGCTGGCCGCTGATGGCGAGATCGCGCAGCGCTTCCATGACGACGTAAGCGCCCATCGAGTGGCCGGCGATGACGATCCGTGTCGCCTTCGTCTGCGCGGCGATCTTGATCGTCTCGGCCAGGCCGCGACGGGCGACGAGCGCGCTGTCGCGGTCGAAGACGTAAAGCGGTACCGCGCCGCCCGAAGGCCAGGCATAGAGCAGCGACACCGACTTCAGATCGTAGTCGTGGACGATCTGGGCATTGCGGAAGATGCTGTCGGCAAAATTGTTGTTGTAGCCGTGCACGAAGATGAAGATCTCGCGCTCGTCGGGCGGCCGGCGCATCAGCGCGGCGTCGAGTTGGGCGATGAATTGCTGCCTGCCGGCAATATCCTCGAAAGTCCGGGCGGTGAAATGCCGGGCAGGATCGGCTATTCCGCCGGTCGTCTCGACCATGCCCGGGACATGCCGCTGCGGAATGCCGATGTCGAACTTGGCAAAGTTCAGTTGCAGCGCCCGTTCCGTCGAGAAGGGCTGCGCCGGGTTTTCCGTGCGGGCGCGTGAGGTGGCGACGAAGACCGGGACCGTCGCGCTCGGCTCGCCGCCTTCGGATCCGATGCCGAGGCCGGCACGGCCGGCGCATCCGGAGAGCAGAATCAGCGCGGCAAGCACGACGAACAACTTCTTGGGCAGCATGATCCGGCTCTGAATCAGTGGTTCGGAATGACTAAATTTAGAGCAGCAAATCCTCGCCGGTACAACTGGGCAACCTGGGCACGCCTGTGATTTTACAAAATAGCTATATCGATATACGCTTATATAAGGGAATGCATGGGCTTGTCGGGGCGCTGTGCTGATCACAAGGCAATTCGAGTGACATTACTGTAGAGACGTGCCGGAGCATTGGCTGTCGGTATCTTCCCTTGTTGTTGCCGCGCGGGGGCGCCATGGTTTCCGAGTCCACTCAGAAATTTTCCGGCAGGACATTGATGGCGATGGTGGTCGGATCGATGGTCGGGGCCGGCACCTTTTCGCTGCCCCAGGCCTTCGGGCGCGCGACCGGGCCCTTCGGCGCGATGATCGCCTGGTCGATCGCCGGCCTCGGCATGCTCATGCTTGCCTTCGTCTTCCAGACCCTGTCGCGTCGCAAGCCGGATCTCGATGCCGGGATCTATGCCTATGCCGAGGTCGGGTTCGGCAACTATCTCGGCTTTCTTTCCGCGCTCGGCTACTGGTCGGCGGCATGCCTCGGCAACGTCTCCTATTTCATCCTGATCAACTCGACCCTCGGGCTGTTCTTCCCGATTTTCGGTGACGGCAACACGCCGGTCGCGCTCGCGTTTTCGTCGGTGTTGCTCTGGGTCACCCATACGATGATCCTGCGCGGTATCCGCGAGGCTGCGGCGATCAATACGATTGTCACCTTCGCGAAGATCATCCCGATCCTCCTCTTCATCGTCATGGCCGCCATCGGGTTCAAGGCCGGCATTTTTGCCGAGAACTTCTGGGGCGGGGAGAAGGTCAGTGTCGCCAATGTCGCATCGCAGGTGCGGGCGACGATGCTGGTCACGGTCTTCGTCTTCGTCGGGATCGAGGGCGCCAGTGTCTTCTCGCGCTACGCTCGCCGGCGCTCCGATGTCGGCATAGCCACGCTCGCCGGCTTCCTCGGCGTCCTGTGCATGTTGGTGCTGGTCACCATCCTGTCCTACGGCATCCTGCTTCGGCCGGAACTCGCGGCACTGCGCAATCCCTCGATGGCGGGCGTGCTGGAACAGGTGGTCGGGCCGTGGGGAGCGGTTTTCGTCAGCCTCGGGCTGCTTGTTTCCGTCGCCGGCGCCTATCTGTCATGGGTGCTGCTGGCTGCGGAAATCCTCTTCTATGCGGCGAAGTTCGACACGATGCCGCGTTTTCTGGCCTACGAAAACCGCAATGGTGTTCCCTCGAATGCGCTGTGGCTGACCAATCTCGTGGTGCAGAGCTTCCTGATCGTGACGCTGTTTGCGCAATACGCCTTCCGGATGGCGCTGGAACTGACGAGCTCGATGATCCTGATCCCGTATCTGCTGGTCGCCGCCTATGGCGTCAAGCTCGTCTGGACGCGCGAGACCTACGATGTCGATCCCTCGGGCTACCGGGGGGACGTGGTGCGCTCCACCATCGCGCTCATCTATACCGCGGGGCTGATCTATGCCGCCGGCGTGCAGCATCTGCTGTTGTCCGCGGCGATCTACGGTCCCGGCACCATCCTCTTCATCATCGCCCGGCGCGAGCAGGGCGAGAGAGTATTCACGCCGCTGGAGACGGTAATGTTCGCGGTGGTCGCGGTCGGTGCGGTCGTTGCGATCTATGGGGTTGCGACCGGTGTCATAGCCATTTGATGCCTGGGCAATACCCGAATGGATGACGTGATTATGTCCAAAACAGCAACTAGTATCCGAATTGTCGGAACTACTTCATTAACTTAGAGAAATATACATGGCGTGGCAGGGCGGGACTGCGGGATGGCTTTTCAAGCCGATCACCGCACGGGCCTTGACGGCACCATAGTTTGGCGTGCGGGGGCCGAGCGTTCATTCGGCTATGAGCCCCTGAAACCTGGATACCGTGTTTGAGGTGGTGTTATGACGTCAGGAAC
>JAEZBA010000259.1 GCA_023430245.1 Pseudomonadota bacterium | reverse complement strand
GAGGTGATCGTGGCACCGGATGCGACCGAGGAGGCCATTGCCATCGTTGCCGCCAAGAAGAACCTGAGGCTGCTACTGGCCGGCGGCCTGCCCGATCCGCGCGCGCCGGGCCTGCTCGTCAAGTCCGTCGCCGGCGGCCTTCTGGTGCAAAGCCGCGACAATGCGGTGGCCGATGACATGACGCTGAAGCCGGTGACGAAGCGCGCACCGACCGAGGCAGAGATGCGCGATCTGATATTCGCGTTCCGGGTGGCGAAACATGTCAAATCCAACACTATCGTTTATGCCAAGGATCTCGCCACCGTGGGCATCGGCGCCGGCCAGATGAGCCGCATCGATTCCGCGCGCATCGCCGCGCGCAAGGCGCAGGATGCGGCGAAGGAGATGCTCCTGAGAGAACCGCTGACCAGGGGCTCGGTGGTAGCGTCGGATGCGTTCTTCCCGTTTGCCGATGGATTACTGGTCGCGATCGAAGCCGGTGCCACCGCGGTGATCCAGCCCGGCGGCTCGATGCGCTACGACGAAGTGATCAAGGCCGCCGACGACGCCGGCATCGCCATGGTGTTCACCGGAACGCGGCATTTCCGGCATTGAGGCCCTTCCTTCTCCGCGCTTTAGCGGGGAGAAGGAAGAAGCAGCATCGTCGTTGGTCAGAAACTACCGCCCCGCCAGATCGCCCAGCAAACTCGCCGCCACCGACAGCTTCGAGATCGTCAGTCCGGTATCGGCGATCTCGTGCATCGACTTGCGGATGCGCTCGACCTCGATCGCCCGCGGCTTGACCCATTCGTCCATCGCTTCCGTGCCGGTGCCGCCCTTGAGCACTTCGACCGTGAGCTGGCGCGCGGCGCGTCCAAGCGAATCGCGCGCGCGGTCGAGTGCGAGCCGGTCGAAATAATCGGTCGCCTCGATCTGGCGCGCCGCTTCGACCACGCGCTCCAGCCGGAAGTAGCGCACCACCGCAAGGAAGGTTCGTGACACATCGGCCATGTCGCGGCCGCACTTGTCGGCGACCAGCACGATGTCCGGCGCCACGGTCAGCGCCGGCAGGCTTGCGATGCGCTTCGCGAGCCGCTCCGGCACGCCGGAGCGCGTGAGCTCGTTGGCGCGACCATCGCGCGCCAGCGTCGCGTCGTCGCCCGGTGCCGATTCCAGTGCGCGCGCCACCGCCTTGATGCCAGCCTTGTAATGCTCGACGATTCCCATCAGTCCCTGGTCGAGGTCGACGTTGCGGATGAACCAGACCATGCGGTCCATCATCAGGCGCTTCACCGCGGCATAAAGGTCGAGCTGCAGCGCGCCGGGGATCTTGTTGTCGAGGGCGTCGATCTCGCCGTTCAGTTCGGTCATGCCGTAGCTGTCGCGCACCGCGGCGAAGGCACGCACGATCCGGTCGGCCGACGCGCCGGTCTCGTCGGTCATGCGCGCGATCAGCGACGGGCCGCCGCGATTGATGATCGAATTGGTGAGCTGCGTGGCGATGATCTCACGCCGCAGGCGGTGATGTTCGAGCGCCTCCGGATAGCGCTGCGACAGCTCGGCCGGAAAATAACGGAACAACTCCTTGCCGAGATAGGGATCGTCCGGCACCGAGGTCTCATTGAGATCGCTGCTCAGGGTCAGCTTCGCATAGGCGAGCAGCACCGCAAGCTCCGGCCGCGTCAGCGCCTGGCCGCGCCGGCGGCGCTCGGCGAGTTCAGCGTCGTCGGGCAGAAACTCGACACCGCGATCCAGCAGGCCGCGCGCCTCCAGCGTTTGCATCAGCCGCTGGCGCGATGCCAGATCGTCGAGGCCGTTGCGTTCGGCCAGCGAGATGGCGAGCGTCTGCAAATAATTGTTGCGCAACACCAGCGCCGCGACCTCGTCGGTCATGGCGAACAACAGCGTATCGCGGTCGGACAATGGCAGCGCGCCGGACCGCACCAGACCACCGAGTGCGATCTTGATATTGACCTCGACGTCGGAGGTGTTGACGCCGGCGGAATTGTCGATCGCATCGGTGTTGAGCCGCACGCCGTTGTGCGCCGCCTCGATGCGGCCGCGCTGGGTCATGCCGAGATTGGCGCCCTCGCCGATCACCTTGCAATTCAGGTCGGAGCCGATGACGCGGATCGCATCGTTGGCGCGGTCGCCGACCTGCTCGTCGGTTTCGCTCGCGGCCCGCACATAGGTGCCGATGCCGCCGAAGAACAGGAGATCGGCCTGCGCTTTCAGGATCGCGCTCATCACCTGAATGGGCGTCGCCTTATCGGCGGTCAGGTTGAGCAACGACTTCATCTCGCCGGAGAGGGGGATTTCCTTCAGGCTGCGCGGGAATACGCCGCCGCCCTTGGAGATCAGCGCCTTGTCGTAATCCTGCCAGCTCGAGCGTGGCAGATCGAACAGGCGCTGCCGCTCGGCAAAGCTCTTCGCCGGATCGGGATCGGGATCGATGAAAATGTCGCGATGATCGAAGGCCGCGACCAGCTTGATCGTGGTTTCGCGCAGCATGCCGTTGCCGAACACGTCGCCCGACATGTCGCCGACACCGATCACGGTGAAGGGCGTCACCCCGATGTCGATATCCATCTCGC
>JAEZBA010000455.1 GCA_023430245.1 Pseudomonadota bacterium | reverse complement strand
TGGTGGCGCGCGCCACCCATGACGGGTTCCGCGTCATCGATGCGTTCTCCCGAATCATCCGGCTGGGGGAGGGCATCACCGCCTCGGGCCGGCTTGGGGAACCTGCGATCGGGCGCGCGATCGAGGTGCTTGGGATCTGCCGCGACAAGATGCGCAATCGCGGCGTCACACGTTCGCGGCTGATCGCCACCGAAGCCTGCCGGCTGGCGGAGAATGGCGACGAGTTCCTCGACCGGGTCCGAGCGGAGGTCGGCATTTCCCTCGAAGTCGTCGATCGCGAGACCGAGGCGATGCTGGCGGCGACCGGCTGCACCCCGCTGGTCGATCCCGATGCCGAGGATGCGATCCTGTTCGATATCGGCGGCGGCTCTTCGGAAATTGCAAGCCTTGGCCGTTCGAAACCGAGCCGGCGTGGGCCGCCGGAGCCCGCGATCCAGGGCTGGACCTCGCTGCCGCTCGGAGTGGTGACGCTGGCGGAGCGCCATGGCGGCATCACTGTGACGCGCGAGATTTTCGAGGCCATGGTCGCGGAGGCGGCGCGCCACATCGCGCCATTCGCGCGCGCGCATGCGCCGCATGCCCCGAGCATGCATCTGCTCGGCACCTCGGGAACCGTGACCACCATTGCGGGCGTCCATCTCGGGCTGCGGCGCTACGACAGAAGGCGGGTTGATGGCTGCTGGATGATGGACGATGAGGTGACCGAGGTGATGCAGCGGCTGCTGGCGATGTCTTACGAGGAGCGCGTCTGCAATGCGTGCATCGGCGCCGAACGCGCCGACCTTGTGCTGGCGGGCTGTGCGATCCTGGAAGCGATCCGCCGCGCCTTCCCGACCGGACGCCTGCGTGTTGCCGATCGCGGCCTGCGCGAGGGCATGCTGGTGCAGATGATGCGTGCCGACGGCGTCTGGCGCGAGGCGGGCGTTTCGTGAAAACCACGCGCGGCAGTGGCGGACGCGAACTCAAGACCCGCGTCAAGACTGGCAAGAGCCGTTCGCTCTCGTCCAAGCTCTGGCTCGAGCGTCAGCTCAACGATCCGTATGTGGCGCGTGCGAAGCGGGAAGGTTATCGCGCGCGCGCGGTCTACAAGCTGTCCGAGATCGACGACAAGGCGAAGTTTCTGAAACCCGGCGCGCGGGTTGTCGATCTTGGTGCGGCACCGGGTGGCTGGAGCCAGCTCGCCGCGCAGCGGGTACGCGCCGCCGACGGTAAAGGGCGCGTGGTGGCGATCGACCTCCTCGACATGGATCCGGTGGCGGGCGTCGACTTCATGCAGATCGATTTTCTCGATCCGGCGGCGCCCGACATCCTGAAGGAGAAACTCGGCGGTCCGGCCGATGTGGTCTTGTCCGACATGGCCGCCAATGCCACGGGCCACCGCAAGACCGATCACCTCAAGATCGTTGCGCTGGTGGAAGCAGCGGCCGCCTTCGCAGCGGAGGTGCTGAAGCCCGGCGGCACGTTTCTCGCGAAAGTCATTCAGGGCGGCACCGAGGGCGATCTGCTCGCCATGCTCAAGCGCGACTTTGCTTCGGTGAAGCATGTGAAGCCTGCCGCGAGCCGTCAGGATTCGGCGGAGCTTTACGTGCTGGCGACCGGCTTTCGCGGCGGCGAGAGTAAAGCCTGACCGCGCGCTATTTCTTTTTGGCGAGACATTGATCGAGCGCATAGCTGGTGTTGCAGAGCCTGCTCGCGGTCTCCGCGCTGGCGCCCTTGACGCTTTCCCGCATCTTGCATTCGGCGACCGACACATTGGTCTGCAGATAGCGCATCTGGCAGGATTCCCGCCGGTTCTTCGCACGCATCCCCTTGCGCACAATCGCCTGATAGCGCTTGCGGTATTCGGGATCCTTCGTCGTGATCGCTGCCAGTGCGTCCTCGTAGTCGCCCTGCGCGGAAAACGGCGCGGCATACAGGCCAAGCGCGACCAGTGCTTCGAACGCCTTGCGGCCCTGTTTCAGTGGTGGCGGGTTGTCGCGAAAGACTGCGGCGAGCGCTGCGCCGTCCCGGCTGAGAGCCTCGCCCTGCGCTTTCTGCTCGGCATTGCCGATCTCGATCTTGCGCAGCTCGTCCCGCAATTTCATCGCCTTGTCACAGACTGGACAATCCGTCTGTGCGAACGCCGTGGCCGCTGTCATCAGCAGAAAAACGAGAGCGAGCTTTGTCATGCGTCCTCTGTTCGCGTCTTTTCGACAGCCTTGATAAGGCTATCACTATCAGGGTGAAAGCGCCTCGCGATCCTGCCGCTGGCAGCCACCGTTCGCAAAAATGCCGTGTTTACGGGCGCTTTTGGCCCCTCATTGTCCGGTAAGCCTGATTTATCGACATTTTTTGCATGTCCGGTGCGTGCTTTCGCTTCGCAAGGCACCGCGAATCTCCTATGCGGGGGCTCTTGCGCACACCGCGCATCTTAGAGGGCATTCTCATGGCGGCAAAAGCCAAAGCAAAATCAAAGGCAAAACCGGCGGCAGCGAAGCCGGCAGCAAAGAAGTCGGCGGCGCCGAAGGCCGCTACTGCGAACCGGGTCACACTGAAGCATCTGGCTGCGGCGCTGGCCGAAGACCATCAGATGACCAAGAAGCAGGGCGAGGCGATGCTGAACGATCTCGTCGCGCTGATCACCAAGCATCTGAAGAAGGGCGAGCGCATCCGTATCGCGGGCCTCGGCATCCTTCAGGTGCGCAAGCGCGCCGCCCGCATGGGCCGCAATCCCGCGACCGGCGAGGCGATCAAGATCAAGGCCTCGAAGAAGGTTGCCTTCCGTCCGGCCAAGGAACTGAAAGAAGCCGTCTAAGGCGGCCCCCGTTCGCTCATTTTCGCGCAAGCGGAAATGCGGAGCATGTAGCCTCCAGAACTTCATTGCTCCGGGTCCCCCCCGGC
>JAEZBA010000404.1 GCA_023430245.1 Pseudomonadota bacterium | reverse complement strand
CGGCCACCCTCTCCGCGATCACCTTCATCGTCGTCCTGTGGACCATCGGCGGCGCGCTCGACATCGCCATCGGCGGATTGCAGGTGACGATCCCCGGCTTTCTTGTGATCGCCGCGATGATCTATGCGGTGATCGCCAGCGGTGCGATGACGATTGTCGGACGCCGCTTCGTCGCCGTGTCGGAAGCCAAGAACCAGTCGGAAGCGGAATACCGCTATATCCTGACGCGTGTGCGCGAGAACGGGGAGAGCATCGCGCTGCTGGGTGGCGAGGAAGAGGAGCGCGCGGGTATCGACCGGTCTCTGATCGACGTCCTGCGCAAATGGCGCGCCATGTGCGCGCAGCATATGCGGACCACCGTGGTCTCGCAGGGCTCCTCGATGATCGCGCCGGTGCTGCCGATCATCCTGTGCGCGCCGAAATTTCTCGACGGCACCATGTCGCTTGGCGAGGTGATGCAGGCGGCGTCCGCTTTCACCATCGTGCAGGCGGCGTTCAACTGGCTGGTCGACAACTACCCGCGCCTCGCCGAATGGAACGCCGGTGCGCGCCGCGTCGCCTCGCTGATGGTCTCGCTCGATGCGCTGGAGCGCGCCGAAACCGGCGAAGGTCTCAACCGCATCAAGCGCGGCGAGACCACCGAAGCGGCCCTGCGGCTGAAGGATTTCAGCGTGTCGCTCGACAGCGGCAAGGCGGTGGTGGGCGACACCGATGTCGTGATCAAGAAGGGCGAACGCGTCCTGGTCGCCGGCTCTTCAGGCAGCGGCAAGAGCACCCTGGTCCGCGCCATATCCGGCCTGTGGCCCTGGGGCGGCGGTGAAGTCGACGTGCAGAAGGACGCGCGGCTGTTCCTGCTGCCGCAACGTCCCTACGTCCCGACCGGGACACTGCGCCGGGCCGTGGCCTATCCAGGCGCCGCCGAGGACTGGGATATCGATACCATCGCCCAGGCGCTGGACCGCGTCGGCCTCGGCCATCTGAAGGAACGGATCGAGGACGACCAGCCGTGGGATCAGACCCTCTCGGGCGGCGAGAAGCAGCGGCTGACCATCGCCCGCGTGCTGCTGCACCGGCCCGACATCATCGTGCTGGACGAGGCCACCGCGGCGCTCGATCCGAAGAGCCAGGACGACCTGATGAAAATCCTGTCGGAGGACATGGAGGGCCTGACCATCCTGAGCGTCGGCCATCGTCCCGAACTCGAGCGTTTTCATTCCCGCAAGCTGACGCTGGAACGCAAGCAAGGCGGCGCCAAGCTGGTCAGCGATATACTGCTGGTGCGTCCTCCCGGACAGCCACGGCTGATCCAGCGGCTGCTGAAGCGCGGCGGCGGTCCGACTGACAAGGCGGCGTGAGATAATCGCAAGCGAGGATTGGCCGGATCGTTGGCGTCGGCACGCCGTCAACCGGCGAGCAATCGCACTTCTATGAGCATGACAAGCGCCGAGCAATGGGCGATAGGACTATTTTCATGTGAAACACGGCAGGCAAATGCCTGTGTTACAAGCTCATCCTCAACCGCTCCGCCGCACGCGGCTCCGCCACCACGCCGCCGCTCATCGGCTCCGGCACGCCCGTTGTGGTCGGGAACGTGATCGGCAATCCCCTCAGGGAGCGCACCGCCATATAGGCGAAGGCTTGCGCCTCGATCGCATCGGCATTCCAGCCGGCGTCGTTGGCGGTCTCCACCTTGGCCGGCGAAAGCCGCTCGCCGAGCATGCGCATGAGCGTGGCGTTGCTGGCGCCGCCGCCGCAGACGATCCAGCTCCTTGGCGTCTCCGGCAGATGCGGAACGATCGTCGCGACCGCGGCGGCCGTGATGGCCGCGAGCGTCGCCGCGCCGTCCTCAAGGCTCTTGTCCGCCAGTTGCGCCCGGTCGGCCACCCATTCGCGGAAAGCGTTGCGGTCGAGCGATTTCGGCGGCGTCAGTGCGAAGAAGGAATGCCTGAGCACGCGCGCGACCGCGGCCTCGTCGACGTGCCCGCGCGCCGCGGCGCCACCATTCTCGTCGCGCGAGGCGCCATTGCGCGCGCGCATGAAGTCGTCGATCAGGGCATTGCCCGGCCCGGTGTCGCAGGCATACGGGTCCGGCACGCCGTTGATGAAGGTGACATTGGCCACGCCGCCGATATTCAGCACCGCAATCGGATGCGGCCGGTCGAGCATCGCGGCCAGCGCGCGATGATAGACTGGCACCAGCGGCGCGCCCTGCCCGCCCGCCGCAACATCGGCCGCGCGCAGGTCATGGACAACGCGAATGCCCGTCTCGTCGGCGAGAGCCTGTCCGTCCCCGATCTGGATCGTCAGCCTGTCGTCCGGCCGGTGCAGTACCGTCTGGCCGTGAAAGCCGATCACGTCGACGCTGCCGGGAGCGATGCCATTGGCGTCGAGAAAGGCACGAACCGCGCCGGCATGCAGGGCCGTGGTCATTCGCTCGGCCTCGCCGACCGCGCCCGGACGCGCGTTACGATCGGTGAGCTTGGGCGCCTCGTCCAGCGCCCGCCGCAACAGGGCGACGTCTCTCTCGTCGTATGGATAGAGCGCCGAGGGGCCGAACCGAGATACGGTCTCGCCATCGGTCTCGATCATCGCGACGTCGATCCCGTCCATCGACGTGCCGCTCATCAGCCCGATCGCCCGAAAGGTCCGCACGTCCGCCGCCCCGTTTCAATCCCCTCCCGGACCTGATACACCACCCACGCCTTTCTCTAAACGGTTATCCCGGCGAGAATGGCGGGCGGAGCGGCCCGTCCTGCGGACGGCCCGATGCAGCCAAACCGGGTCGGTATCTGCGGGCGGTTCGATGAGCCAGTTCAAATCGGATTTTCTACGCGTTCTGTCGGAGCGCGGCTTCATCCATCAGGTGTCGGAACCCGACCAGCTCGATGCGCTGGCCGCCTCCCAGCCAGTGACCGCCTATATCGGCTACGACTGTACCGCCCCGTCGCTGCATGTCGGGCATCTGCTGCCGACCATGATGCTGTACTGGATGC
>JAEZBA010000367.1 GCA_023430245.1 Pseudomonadota bacterium | reverse complement strand
CTGTTGATCGACCCGAGAGCAAGCAAGTTGCGCGCCATCGGGAGACGCAAATCGAGGACGGCAGTTTCCCGCCATCCCTTGCCCTTTCTGTTTCCTCTCCGTGTCGCCCTGACCTCGATCATGGGGCACGGACTGTCCCGTTTCGAATTCCGCCGTCGTCGCGCCCGACACGCTGCGCGGCGGTTTACGTTCGCAGACCTTACGTGCGGTCCGCGGAAATTTCAGCGATGACGTCGATCTCCATCAGGTATTCCGGTTTCGCCAGGCCTTCGACGATCAGTCCGGTCGAGACCGGGTACACGCCCTTCAGCCATTTGCCGATGACGCGATATACCGGTTCCCGGTAGGCGCGATCGGTAATATAGACCGTGATCTTGACGATATCCTCCAGCTTGGCGCCCGCTTCCTCGAGCAGGATCTTTACGCACTTCATTGCGTTTTCGGTCTGCGCTGCAGCGTCACCGATCCCGACAACTTCCCCCTCAAGGCTCATCGCGGTCTGGCCCCGCAGATAGACAGTGTTGCCGGCCCGCACCGCCATGCAGAGATCGTTGTCTAATTTCTGTTCGGGGTAGGCGTCGCGGGTATTGAACTTGCGGATACGAGTATGAGACACGGCGACGAAGCTCCCCTGTTAGGCTGCGACAAATTGGCGGAAACGGTACCCGGCGCGCGACCAAACCCACCGCGTCACCTTCCGCTGGCGTTCGACGCGTATCATTTCTTGCCGCCGGTCACGCGATCCGACAGGTCGGCCGCCCGCTTCACGAAGTCGAGCGGGCCGGAGAAGTCGAACGAATTGTAGACCGCCGCGAGGTGATTGAAGTGCGGCGCCTGCGCGAACTGGATGAAGGTCAGCCGGTGGCCAGCATAGTCGGAGTTGAGCAGGTCGCGCGCGAAGGCGAGCAGCTTGCGCCGGTCCTCGGCGTGCCAGTTGTCGTTCAGCGAATAGAACTTCTCGAGCCAGCTGCCTGAGCCCTGCGCCTTGAACGCGGCTTCGTTCGGGGTGACGCAGATCTGACCGCCGCATAATTCGCGGGCGATATGCATCATCTGCGGCAGGTTCGAACAGGCGAAGACACGGCCGGCGTAAAGCATCGGCTGGTTCGGCATCAAAAGGTCGCCCGGGCTTTTCTGGGCGGCCGCGATGGCAGCGGTCAGATGTGCGTTGATGCCTTCGCGATAGCAGACGAGGTCGGCGAGTTTCTCGCGCACCGCCTGCATCTTGTCGAGGCCGGTCTGCTTTGCGTTCCACATCGCCGCTCCGATCATCATGTCGGCGACATAGAGGATGCGCAGCACATACGGAAACGCCGAATAGCGATGCAGCGTGCCGCGGATATATTGCGCGGCTTTGGTGTGGCGATAGAAGAACACGTCTTCCCAGGGGATCAGGACATCGTCCAGAACCATCAGGAAGTCGACTTCGTCGAACTTGTTGGCGAGCGGATAATCAGCAGCGCTGGCGCGACCGGCAAAGCCCGTGCGCGCGATATGTTTCACGCCCTTGGCGCCCATTTTCACGATGCCGCCGACTGCGTAATCGGAGAGTTGCTCGTTGGTCCAGGCGCCGACCGTCGGCTTCAGGAACGCCTGATCGGCATAGCCTGATGCAGTTTCGTATTTGGCGCCACGTACGATGATGCCGGCATCGGTCTCCCTGACCACATGCACCATCATGTCGGGATCCTGATCCTGGGGCGCTTTGGAACGGTCGCCCTTGGGGTCGGTGTTGGCGGATACATGGAACGGATCGTTCTCGATCACGCCCTGGATGTGGTTGGCGATATTGTCGCCGAAGCGCGGATCGATCTCGTTCAGCACGTCGCGGCCATCATACAGCGACCACATCTCGCCGACAGTCTCGTCGCCGACCCGGGTCACCACGCCGCCGATGTCGTTCATGACCGCGTCGCATGCGGCCCATTTGTCGTGCCAATCCTTCTGCTCGCGCGGCAGCCGGTTGAAGATGGAATGACGATTGTTGTCCTCAACATAGGTCAGCGCCGGCGCATGCGCGTTGTCGTGCTGCATGTCGTAGATGCGGGCGCGGATGTCGACGATCGGCGTCAGCGCGGCGTGTTTGGTCGGGTCCTTGACCCGCTCGCCGTCGATCCAGATTTCGCGACCGTCCCGCAGCCCCTCACGGTATTGCTCGCCTGTCCGGATCATCGCCCTGTCTCCGCGTCTTGATCTGGCGAAAAGATTGCGCGCCGCACCTAAATCGATAAAATAGTTTATTCTGTCGATCTTGATCGGGTTTTCCGATGTAGCTGGGCGTCCGATGAACTTGTCCCTGCGGCAATTGCGTTACGTGGTGGCGGCCGCCGATTTGGGCCATGTCACCGCCGCGGCCAAGCGACTCAATGTGTCGCAGCCGTCGGTGTCCAGCGCCATTGCCGAACTGGAGGCGGAAATCGGGGTCCCGCTGTTCATCCGCCATCATGCCCGGGGCGTGACCCTGACTCCGGTTGGCGAACGGGTCGTGAACGAGGCCCGGCTGCTGCTGAAACACGCGCAGGATTTCGCCCAGAACGCTGTCGAGCACGGCGACGCCCTGAGGGGCGAGATCACGGTCG
>JAEZBA010000362.1 GCA_023430245.1 Pseudomonadota bacterium | reverse complement strand
CTTCCTGCGCGCCGGCCTCGTCGACGAAGCTTTGCTCCTGCGCGGATCGCTGACGATCGGGGCGGATGGCGTGGATGCGCTTGACGGGCTTGCGCTCGACGCTCTAACGGCTTTCCAAAGCCTGCGGCTCGTCGGCGCTGAGACGATTGGCAGCGACAGGCACGAGAGTTACGAGCGGCGCTGATGTTTACAGGCATTGTCACCGATATCGGCGAAGTGACGGCAGTCGAGCCGAAGGCCGACGGGCTGCGCCGCCTGGTGATCGCGTGCAATTACGACCGCGATACGATTGCGATCGGGGCATCCATCGCCTGCGCAGGCGTCTGCCTGACGGTTGTGGAGACCGGGCTTCAGGGCAATCGCACGTGGTTTGCCGTCGATGCGGCCGCCGAAACCGCGGCGGTGACCAACGCGAGCGCGTGGACGTCCGGCACACGCATCAATCTCGAACGGGCCCTGAAGATGGGCGACGAACTCGGCGGCCATGTTGTGACCGGCCATGTCGACGGCATCGCCATGATCAAGTCGCGTGAGGACCTCGAAGGCCAGGTGCGGTTCGTGCTCACGGCGCCGGAGGCGCTTTCGGCGTTTATTGCCAAGAAAGGGTCGGTGGCGCTGGATGGTGTGTCGCTGACAGTGAACGAAGTGACCGGGACCGACTTCTCGGTCCTGATCATCCCGCACACGCTGGCAGTGACCACGCTGGCAAACTGGCAGGCCGGAACTGCGGTTCATCTCGAGGTTGACATGATGGCGCGTTATGCTGCGCGTCTGCTCGAGGCGCGGACATAGGCCCTTGGCGCCCTTGCGGTGCGCCGCGCGGTGTAGTTAGTGGCGCCGCAACGGAGATCAGGACATGGCCGGGCCGCGTCAGGCAAAGAGCGACAAGGCGGGTACGAGCGCGGCGGGCGGAAACCTGAACGGCGCGCGGATCCTTATCGTCGAAGCGCGCTATTACGAGCAACTGGCCGACGAACTGCTCGCCGGTGCAACCCGCGCTCTGGACGCGGTAGGCGCAGCCTATGACGTCATCACCGTCCCCGGCGCGCTTGAAATCCCGACTGCGCTCGCCATCGCGCTCGATGCCGCCACTGAGCGGAAGAGGCCCTATGAGGGGGCGGTCGCGCTCGGCTGCGTGATCCTGGGCGAGACCTTTCATTTCGAGATCGTGTCCGAGCAGTCGGCCCGCGGACTGATGGATGTGTCGATCGCGCGCAAGATCCCGATCGGCAACGGCATCCTCACCGTCGATACCGAGGCGCAGGCCTGGGCGCGCGCGCGTGTCACCGAAGGCGACAAGGGCGGCGGTGCCGCGCAGGCGGCGCTGGCGCTGGTTGGGATCAAGCGCTCCGTCTCCAAGAGCTCCGTCTCCAAGAGCTCTGTTTCCAAGAGCTCCGTTTCCAAACGCGCCGTCTCGAAGGCGAAGCGATGAACGCCCCGCGCAGCGAGGAACGCAAGGACGAGCGCAAGGCCAACCGGCGCGGCGCCGCGCGGCTGGCCGCGGTGCAGGCGCTCTATCAGATGGACATTGCCGGCACCGATCTGAGCGAGATCCTCGCCGAATATGAGAGTCATCGCCTCGGCGGCGAGGTCGATGGCGACAAGTATCTGCCCGCCGATGCCAACCTGTTCCGTGAGATCGTGCGCGGCGTCGTCGCCGATCAGCGCGCACTCGATCCGGTGATCGACAATGCGCTGACCAAGGGGTGGCCGCTGAAGCGGGTGGAGGCATTGGTGCGCGCAGTGCTGCGCGCTGGTTGCTTCGAGCTGCAGAACCGCAAGGACATTCCGGCCCGGGTGATCGTGTCGGAATATGTCGACGTGGCAAATGCGTTCGTTGACCGTGACGAGACGGGTATGGTGAATGCCGTGCTCGATATGCTGGCGCGGGGCGCGCGCGTGGACGAGTTCGGCGCATCTCCATAACCGGTATCCGCCATGCCGTCAGGCGAAGACGAACTGATCGGGCGCTATTTCAGGCCGCTGGCGACGGCGCCGGGAGCGCTCGGACTCTCTGACGACACCGCCTTCTACACCCCGCCCGAGGGCCATGACCTCGTTCTTACCGCGGACGCGATCGAATCCGGCATCCATTTCCTTCCCGACGATCCGCCGGAAACGGTCGCGCGCAAGGCGCTGCGGGTGAATCTGTCCGATCTTGCCGCCAAGGGCGCGCGACCGGCCGGCTGCCTGCTCACGCTTGCGCTGCCGGACGGTTTCGGCGAAGCGTGGCTGTCGCCGTTCGCATCGGGGCTGCATTCCGATTGCGATCTGTTCGCCTGTCCGCTCTATGGCGGCGATACGGTGCGCACGACCGGGCCGGTGTGGCTCTCGGTGACGGCCTTCGGCATCCTCCCGCGCGGAACCATGGTCAGGCGCGCCGGCGCGAAGCCGGGCGACCGCATCGTCGTGACTGGCACGATCGGCGATGCCGCGCTCGGCCTGCGCATGTTGCGCGATCTGGACCTGTTCGGACAATGGTCGCTCAGCGACGACGAGGCAGCGCATCTCGCCGGCCGTTATCGAGTGCCGCAGCCCCGCAATGCGCTGGCGGATGCGGTGCGGGCACTTGCATCCGCAGCGATGGATGTATCGGATGGGCTTGCCGGCGATCTTGCGAAGCTGTGCAATGTCTCCGGCGTCTCGGCGCGGATCGAGGCGGCCAGCCTGCCGCTGTCGGCGGCGGCGCGAAGGGCGCTTGCGGCAGAGCCGGGTTTGATCGAGGCGATCGCGACCGGCGGCGACGACTACGAAATCCTCACGGCGATTCCTGCCGACCGGCTCCCGGCCTATCGCGAGCTGGCCAGCGCCGCCGCGATCCCGGTGACCGACATCGGCGAGATCGTCGCAGGAGGCGCACCGGTCCAGGTGATCGGTGCCGACGGCACAGAGCTGACATTCGCGCGCGGGTCGTTCAGTCACTTCTGAATGTCTGCCAGAACATGTGCGCAGCTATAACGAATGCCGGGGGAG
>JAEZBA010000307.1 GCA_023430245.1 Pseudomonadota bacterium | reverse complement strand
GATCCAGACCGTGCGTGGGCTCGGCTATCTGCTCACCCCGCCCGATGTGCGCTAGCGGTCCGATTGCTTGGGTCTCGCCCGCGCCGCGCCGTTCGGGCGACGGCATCGCTCCGCTTGTCTATGCCGCGCTTCTCCGCGCCCTAATTTATCGCCAGGCGACAAGCGGGAATGGCGGGGACCAACCCGGCTATGCCCAATAGGCAAGTCATGCGCGCGAACTCGCTGGCGCTTCGGCTGTTTCTGTGGGCCGCGGGCTGGACCATCGCGATCGTGCTCGTCACCGGCATCGTGCTGTCGTCGCTCTATCGCGACGCGGTGGAGCGCGCTTTCGACGGGCGGCTGCAGGTCTATCTGCGCACGCTGGTCGCCGATCTCGCGGCGCCGGAAATTCCCGACGACAAGCTCGCGCAGGGCGTCAGCGAACCGCTGTTCGAATTGCCGCTGTCGGGCTGGTACTGGCAGGTCACCAAGCTCGACAGCGCCAAGCCGGAAATTCACGCCTCGCGTTCGCTGTGGGACGGCGGCCTCACGAGGCTGCCGGTTCCGAGCGCGGCGGCGGCGCTCGGCGTGCGGTCCGGCTATGTCAACGGTCCCGAGGATCAGCGGTTGCGGCTGGTCGAACGCAATGTCGATCTCGGCGAAGAGGGGAGTTATCTCGTCGCCGTCGCAGGCGATGCCGCCGAAATCGAGGACGACATCCGGAGCTTCAATCGCGCCCTGTTCGTGACATTCTGCGCGCTGGCGCTCGTGCTTCTCCTCACCACCGCGTTCCAGGTGCAATTCGGCCTGGCGCCGCTGAAGCGCATCTCTCAGCAACTCGCGGCCATCCGGTCCGGGCAGGCGGAGCGGCTCGAAGGCAGATTTCCGGTCGAGATCGCGCCGCTCGCCCGTGAAGCCAATGCGCTGCTCGACGCCAACCGGGAAATCGTCGAGCGAGCGCGCACCCATGTCGGCAATCTGGCGCATGCGCTAAAGACCCCGCTGTCCGTGGTGATGAACGAGGCGGCCGCGCGCGCCGACGATCCGCTGGCGCAGAAGGTGCGCGAGCAGGCCGAGGTGATGCGCGACCAGATCACGCGCCATCTCGAACGCGCGCGCATGGCGGCGCGGCTCACGGTGGTGGGGACGGTGACGAATGTCTCGCCGGTGGTTCATGCGATTGCCCGCACGATGGAGAAGACCAACCGCGACAAGGACCTTCGGCTGAAGGTCGATACGCCGGAGGATGCGCAATTTCGTGGCGAACAGCAGGACCTGGAGGAAATGGTCGGCAATCTCGTCGACAATGCCTGCAAATGGGCGCAGTCGCGTGTGGCGATCGAGGTGTTGAAGGAGCGCGCCGAAGACGACCGTCAGGTCATTCGGATTATTGTCGATGACGATGGCCGCGGTCTGACGCCGGCCGAACGCGAGCAGGTTGCCCGTCGTGGCCGGCGGCTCGACGAAACCAAGCCCGGCTCGGGCCTGGGTTTGTCGATCGTGGTGGAACTCGCCGCCCTCTATGGCGGGACGTTCGCACTCGGAAGTGCCCCGCTCGGGGGGCTACGCGCGGAACTGGTGCTGCCGGCGGCGTGATTTGGCTTTACGGTCGCAGCGCGTCCGGCCCCGCCCTCGCCAGCAGACAACCGGCAAGGACCGGAGGAACGAGCCCCGCGGGCAGTAAATCTTTACATTTCGATGGCAATAACGGTCGGTTAACGATGCTGCGGGCGCGGCCAATGAAATGCCGCATTCCCTGTTGTTTAGTAAATGCCCGTAGCAATCTATCGCGACGTCGGGGGAAGACCACCGGAGGGGGCATGCGTTCGATCGGAATGGCAGTTGCGGCAGCGGCGTTTTTGGCTGGCTGTGCCGGCGATCCGAATACTGGCGCCGGCCCGCGCGAGAATACCGGGACGCTGGTCGGCGCTCTCGCGGGTGCGGCGATCGGCTCTCAATTCGGTGGCGGCACCGGGGAGCGGATCGCGGCGGGCGTTGCGGGTGCGGCCATCGGCGGTCTGATCGGCAACCGGATCGGCGCCGGCATGGACGATGAGGACAAGCGGCGCGCCTATTACGCGCAGGTCGAGGCGCTGGATCGCGGCGCATCCGGTGCGCCGGTGGCGTGGGAAAATCCGGATTCCGGACGGCGCGGCACCATCGTGCCGGGTCCGCAATATGACCGTCGCGGGACGCAATGCCGCAGCTTCACCCACACCATCTATATTGATGGACGGCCTCAGGTCGCGCGCGGCGATGCCTGCCGCAATCCCGACGGAACCTGGCAGCTGGTTTAAGCCGTCGAGGTGAGCACCTAACCGCTTCTTAACACCGCCGCGCTAGAGCTTGTTTTCTGGGTACAAGCGGTGAGTGGTGCGTATGGCCGACGGGCTTCTCGTCGAGCGTTTGCGGCAATATCTCAGGGATCTCAGTCCCGAGGCGCGCACGCTGTTGATGACCGAGCTTGAACGCGGCCTGTTGCGCGGCGAAGACATGCCGGGCGCGGAACTGGTGCTGCAGGAACTGCGGCGCAACGCACGAGACAATGTCCGCCCGAAACGTCCCGGCACGCTGGCGCGTCTGTTCTTTCAGCCGCTGGAACCGATCCTGGTCGACGATTCCGCGACCCATAATCATCCCGGGCGGGTGGCGCGGGTGGTGCTCGATCCGATCTGGGACTGGATCTGTCGCGATCTGATGCCCGGCGAAGCCAAGGCGGTGACCGATCAGGTTGCGCTGGCCTTCGAGGATGGCGAATCCGAGCGCGCCGAAGATATTGCGCGTGCGTTTCAGGATCGTGTCGCCGTTCGGATCCAAGAGGCGCTGACTGCTGCGCGCTCCGACGACAAGGTGCGGCGGAAGCTTTCCGGTCAGATCGGCACGCCGCGTCCGATCGAGGACGCGACCGCGATCCTGAATGTCATCAAGGCGCGCGACACGCTTGCGGCCTTCGGCTCGCAATTACCGAATCACATCAAGAACTTCGACGACAACGCCGTCACGACCGTGAAGGCGATGATCGATGCCCCGACGGCAGGCGGCCCGACGCTGTTCGTCTATGTGCTGGTGATGACCATGAGCCGGCTGGCGGCGCCCTGGCAGTTGATCCGGCTCGCCGTCCGTGCGGCGGGCAGCGACAACGCCACCCGGATCGCCGAAACGCCCTACGCCGTGACCGTCGACATTGTGCTCGCCGAAGTTCAGCGCATGATCCGGGAACTCAAGGCGGAGCTTCGATCGGGCCGCGGGCTTGCGGTTGGTGCGCTGCTGAAAAGCATCCACGACGCCTCTCGCGGATTGCGGTCCGAGATCAATTTCGCCCATGAATCGCCGTGGGGCCGCGGTCTGGCGGCGTTGCGGGCCCAGGTTTCCGATCTGCTGAAAGGCGAGATCGAAACGCTTCCCGGCCGCGTCCGCCGGCTGCTGCGCCCCCGGCCGATCAAGGAGATCGCGCCGAATTCGACGCTGGATCAGAACGACGTCGCCGAGACCGAAGCGCAAATCGAATTCGTCAACACCTGCAGGGCCTATGCCGGCGAACTCGCGCTCAGCGAATTGACCACACGGACCTGGTCCGACCTCGAACATTATCTCGATCCCGCGACCGCCTCTCTGGTCGAGAATCTGCGTGCTGCGGGGGAATCCGACCGGCTGTTCCGGCAATCGCAGCTCGATGCCGCTGTGCGCTTCTGCCGCAAGGTGTTCGGCGACGAATATGCCGCACTTCTGCTCAAGGCGCGCGACGTGGCGGCACGTGACGTCGCGGCCGCAGCCGAGCGCAAGGCCGCGAAAGGCTGACGCGGCGGTTTTCGCGGATTGCGCAGGCCCCCCGGGCCGCGCCAGGAGCGCCGGTTCCCCTGGGCCAGTGGGCAAGTTTCCGGAACATCCGGGCGGTAGCCTGCGGCTCCGATCACCGGATCGGTATTTTGTGCGCCGCCCGTGGGTGATGTAAACCCACCGGCATGAGCCTCTATCTGATCCTCGCCCTGATGACGGCGGTCGCCGTTTTTGCCGTGCTGTGGCCGCTGTCGCGCGAGCAGCAGATGGTTGTGGCCGACGGTCAGGAGGTCGAGGTCTATCGCGACCAGCTCGACGAAATCGAGCGCGACCGCAAGGCCGGGCTGATCGGAGACAGCGACGCCGAAGCGGCGCGGGTCGAAATCTCAAGGCGGCTGCTCGCGGCCGCCGATTCATCCGGCAAGCCGGGCTCGACATCGTCCCCGGCGCCGGTCTGGCGCAGGCGTGCCGCGGCCCTGATCGCGCTGCTGGTGCTGCCGGCCATGTCTGCGGCCTTCTATATCTCGCAGGGGTCCCCGCAGCTGCCGGGCGCTCCGCTGGCGAGCCGGCTCAACGCTCCGCTGGAAAACCGCTCGATCGAAAGCATGGTGGCGCAGGTCGAGGCGCATCTGGAGAAAAATCCGAACGATGGCCAGGGTTGGCAGGTCGTGGCGCCGGTCTATATGCGCATGGGCCGTTTCAGCGACGCGGTTCGCGCACGGGCCCAGACCATTCGCCTGCTCGGCTCGAGTGCCGATCGGGAGGCCGATCTCGGCGAGGCACAGGTCGCCGCCGCGAACGGCGTTGTGACCGCGGATGCCAAGGCGACCTTCGAGCGCGCGCTCAAGGCCGATGCCGGGAACCTCAAGGCGCAGTACTTTACGGCGCTTGCCGCCGAGCAGGACGGTCGCCCGGAGGATGCGGCGCGGATCTGGCGCGCAATGCTGGACCGGGCTCCGCCCAACGCGCCGTTCCGTACGCTCATCCAGCAGTCGCTGGCGCGGGTGGACCCCAAGTCTGCGGAACCCAAATCTGTGGAAGCCAAGCCCGCGGAATCCAAGGCGGCCGCGGCGGTCGAACCAAAAACCGCCCAGCCGGGACCAACCCAGGAGGACATGGCGGCCGCCCAGCAGCTGACGCCGGAACAACGGCAGGAGATGATCCGCGGTATGGTCGACCGGCTGGCCGAGAGGCTGAAGGCGGATTCGTCGGATTTCGAAGGCTGGTTGCGGCTGGTGCGCGCCTATGCCGTAATGGGTGACCGGGACAAGGCGCGCGAAGCCTTTGTCTCCGCGCGCAACACCATCGGCGATGACGCCGACAAGCGTAAGCGGTTGGACGATCTTGCAAAGGGGCTCGGCATTGAAGGGTGATGTGACATGACCCGCAAGCAGCGGCGTCTGGTTCTGATCGGATCGAGCCTCGTGGTGCTCGCATTCGCCGTGGCGCTCGTCCTCACGGCGATGCGCGATTCCATCGTGTTCTTCAATTCGCCCACCGACGTGGTCGAGAAGAAGGTGCAGGCCGGCACCCGCATCAGGCTCGGCGGACTGGTTCAGCCCGGCACGGTCATTCGCAAGGACGTCGATGCGACCTTCGACATCAGCGACGGCAAGAATGTCGTGCGCGTCAGCTATCGCGGCATCCTGCCCGACCTGTTCCGCGAAGGGCAGGGCGTGGTGACGGAAGGCACGCTGATCGACGCGACATCCTTTCGCGCCGACACCGTGCTCGCCAAGCATGACGAGAACTACATGCCCAAGGAGGTGGCCGACGCGTTGAAGAAGCAGGGCCACTGGAAGGACGATTACGGCAAGACTCCGGGAGAGGCGAAGAAATGATCGCAGAGATCGGGCATTACGCGCTGGTCCTCGCGCTGGCTCTCTCGCTCATCCAGGGGACGCTGCCGATCGTCGGCGCGCGACTGAATGACCGCCTGCTGATGGGAATTGCCGAGCCGGTGGCGCTGGTTCAATTCCTGTTCGTCGCGGTGTCGTTCGCGGCGCTGACGGCCCTCTACGTGACGTCCGACTTCTCGGTTCTCAATGTCTATGAGAACTCGCATTCGGCCAAGCCGATGCTCTACAAAATCACCGGCGTATGGGGCAACCATGAAGGCTCCATGCTGCTGTGGGTGCTGATCCTGGCGCTGTTCGGCGCGCTGGTCGCGTTGT
>JAEZBA010000256.1 GCA_023430245.1 Pseudomonadota bacterium | reverse complement strand
TTTCCGTTATCCAGCACCAGAATCCGGTCGCAGGACAGCACGGTCGCGAGCCGGTGGGCGATGACCAGCGTGGTCCGCCCTTCCATCGAATGCGCCAACGCCTTCTGCACCAGCGTCTCGCTTTCGGCATCCAGCGACGACGTCGCTTCGTCGAGCAGCAGCAGCGGTGCATCGCGCAAGATGGCGCGCGCAATCGCGATCCGCTGGCGCTGCCCGCCCGACAGCGTCACTCCGCGTTCGCCGATCAGGGTGGCAAAACCTTGCGGCAGCTTTCGGATAAACTCGGTCGCCGCCGCCATCTCCGCCGCACGCTCGACCTCCGCATCGCTCGCATCGGGCTTGCCGAAAGCGATGTTCTCGCGCACCGACGCGGCGAAGATCGCGGATTCCTGCGGCACCAGCGCGATATGGCGGCGTAAATCCAGCGGATCGGCCTGTGCGACGTTGACGCCATCGAAGCTCACGCGCCCTGACGACGGATCGTAGAAGCGCAGGATCAGGTGGAAGATCGTGCTCTTGCCGGCGCCCGAGGGCCCGACGATCGCGACCTTCTCGCCCGGCGGCACCCGGAATGACACGCCGTCCAGCGCAGGCTGCTCCGGCCGCGTCGGATAGAAGAAGCGGACATCGTCGAAGGTGACTTCGGCTCGCGCCTTGTCGGAAATCTTCACCGGATTGGCCGGCACCTTGACGTCCGGCTTGACGTTGAGGATTTCGAACAGCCGCTCGGCGGCGCCGGAGGCCTGCTGCACTTCGCCCCAGACCTGGCTGAGTTCGCCGAGGCCGCCCGCGGCGAACACCGCATAAAGCACGAACTGGCTCAGCCGCCCCGGCGTCATCTCGCCGGCGAGCACATCCATAGCGCCGACCCACAACACCACGACGACGCTGGCGAAGACCAGGAAGATCGCGATCGCGGTCAGGATCGAGCGCGCCAACGTCGATTGCCGCGCCGCCTGAAACGCCGCTTCCACCGCCGCACCGAAACGCTTGGCGGCATAGCTCTCGCTGGTGAAAGCCTGCAGCGTGCGGATCGAGCCGATGGTTTCCGCCGCATAGGCCGAGGCATTCGCAAGCGAGTCCTGCGCCAGCCGCGAGCGCTGCCGCACCGCTCGCCCGAATGCCACGAGCGGCAGCACGATGACCGGGATCACCGCCAGCACGAACAGCGAGAGCTTCGGGCTGGTGATCACCATCATGGTGCCGGCACCGAGAAACAGCACCAGATTGCGCAGGGCGACGGAGACCGAGGCGCCGACCGCGGCCTTGATCTGGGTGGTGTCGGCGGTGAGCCGCGACATCATCTCGCCGGTCTGCGAGCGGTCGAAGAAGGACGGCGACAGCCGCGTAAGATGGCCGAACACCTCTTCGCGAAGGTCGGACACGATGCGCTCGCCTAGGGTAGTGACGAGGTAGTAACGGCACGCACTCGCCATAGCGAGCACGAACACCACCCCGATCATCACCGTGAAATAATTGTCGATCAACGAGCGCTCACCGCTGAAGCCGTGGTCGATCATGCGGCGCACCGCGACCGGGACCGCGAGCGTCGCCAGTGCCGCTGTCAGCAGCGCCACGCAGGCGAACAAGGCGCGAACACGGTACCGCAGCAGATAGGGGATCAGCAGGCGCAACGGCTTCAGGGAGGTACGGCCCCGCGTCCCCCGGGTCGCCCCCCCGGCCGCCGCCTTTTCGCTATCTGCCACAAGGGCCATCCGCCCGGTCTCCGGTCTATTCAGGCCCCTGAATGCCGCGTGGCGGAGGCCCCCGCAAGCCGGAAACGTCCAACTTGTGCCAGGGCGTGGCTTGCGTTATAGACCCCGCGAATTTTCATCAATCCGCAGATCCGACTGGCGCGGCCCAAGCGCGCGCGGGAGCCCATCATGAAGCCCGACATTCACCCGAATTATCATACGATCAAGGTCAAGATGACCGACGGCACCGAGTTCGTCACCCGCTCCACCTGGGGCAAGGACGGCGACACCATGGCGCTCGATATCGACCCGAAGTCGCATCCGGCCTGGACCGGCGGAAGCCAGCAGCTTCTCGACCGTGGCGGCCGCCTGTCGCGGTTCCAGAAGAAGTTTTCGGGCTTCATCAAGGAAGACGCCGGCAAGAAGTAAGCGGTTGCCGGAACCCGGCAATCGTCGCCGCACATCGTTTTCATGGCCGGGCTTGTCCCGGCCATTTGCGTTTCTGCTTGGGGTCAGGACGGACAGGCCCGGGACCGGCGCAGGCATCACGGAGAGGTGGCGAGAGGGGTTCAGCCCTTCCGCTCGAACGCGGCTTTCAGCATGCCGATCTGGTGTTCGACCGGATTGTTGCTGTTGCGCGGCGTCTCCGAGGGAGAATGGATGGTGGCATCGAGCCGCCGCACCTGATCGGCGAGCACAAGCGAGCGCTGGATCAGGGTCACCAGCGCATCCGGCAGTAGATCCAGCGTCTCCTGGTCCGCCGTAAAGGTCGGCGACAGCTTCACCTTGGTCTTTTCCTGATTGACCTGCGAGAGCGACATCTCGCCCTCTTTCACCGCGCGATGCAGCAACAGCCACGATGCAAGCTGCATCAGACGCGTGGTCAGGCGCATGCTCTCGGTCGCATAAGTCAACGCGGCAGCCCGCGGCAGCGCCTTGGACTCCTTGCGGCCGGGACCGTCGAGATAGGCCGCGGTCTCCTCGACCAGACCCATGCCATCGCGGAAGAGCTGAGAGAAAGCCTGCGAGCCCGCGAGCTTTTCCCGAAACGAGATCGGGCCGCTCACCTCAAAGGATACATCCGACATCACGCTACGCCTCACCCCAATGCACCAGACCGGCAAGGACGTCGCTTATGCCCGGTCGGTGCAGCGCCAACTCGATGGGAGAGCATAAGGGCAGCACGCACGCCGGGTAAAGCAATTGGGTCGTCTATTTGAAGTCATAGTTGCCAAGGCACGCCGCCTCAATGGCCCGACGCCCGGAAGCTGTTCCGATTTGGCACAGAACAAAAAAGAGCCGCCGTTTCCGGCGGCTCAAGTGAATAACAGGGAGGCGTCAAACAGAGTGGACAGGAGCCACTCGATGTCCAGAAGATGGACGCCGCCAGTAATACCGGGGAAAGCTTAAATCATCGTTAAATGCAAAACGATCGGTAAACTTGAGCGTGACAATTTCACCGAACGGGAACTCGTTAACGCAGTCTATATCTTGAAGAAATTGTCTGCCGCACTGCGTGACGATTGTTTCTTCGCGATGTCGGATTCGAGCCGCGCAATCTCCTCGCGCATCAGCGTGACCCTCTCGTTCAGTTCGGCGACCGACAGCAATGCCAGATCCTGACCGATCTCGTGCGTGATCTTCTTCTTCGGCCGATCGTCGTCGTCGAATGCGGGCATCGTCATGGCCTCCGTCTTGCGGGCGAAATTTAGCGTCGGCCGCTCGGGTTGTCACACCGGCAGACGGCCACTATCAAAGGCCTCCGCGCCAATCCCCTTTCTTGCAGGATCCCGCCATGACCACGCTTCCCGCCCGCATGACCGTCGTCGGCATCAAGGAACCGGGCGGACCCGAGATGCTGATCCCCGAACAGCGCGATGTGCCGAAACCCGGCAAGGGCGAAATCCTGGTCAAGGTCGCGGCAGCCGGGGTCAACCGGCCGGACGTGCGCCAGCGCCAGGGCTCATATCCGCCGCCGAAGGGCGCAGGCGACATTCCAGGGCTCGAAATCGCCGGCGAGGTCGTTGCCCTCGGCGACGGCGTGACGAAATGGAAAATCGGCGACAAGGTCTGCGCGCTCGTCGTTGCCGGCGGTTATGCCGAATATTGCATCGCCCACGAGAGCCACGCGTTGCCGGTGCCGCCGTCGCTGTCGATGGTCGAAGCCGCGGCGATGCCCGAAACCTTCTTCACGGTGTGGCAGCATCTGATGATGCGCTGCCACTTCAAGAGCGGCGAATGGGTGCTGGTGCATGGCGGCACCTCCGGCATCGGCACCACCGGCATCATGCTGGTCAAGAATTTCGGCGGCCACGTCGTCACCACCGCCGGCTCGGACGAAAAATGCGCGGCGGCCAAAAAGCTCGGCGCCGATGTGACGGTGAATTACAAAACCGAAGATTTCGTCGAGGCGACCAAGAATGCCACCGGCGGCAAGGGTGCCGACGTGATCCTCGATATCGTCGGCGGCGATTATATCGACAAGAATTTCGACGCCGCCGCCGATCAGGGGCGCATCGCGCAGATTTCGTTCGCGGGCGCGCCCAAGGCCACCGCGAATTTTGCCAAACTGATGATGAAGCGCCTGGTGCACGAAGGCTCGACGCTGAGGCCCCGCACGGTGGCCGAGAAAGCCGAGATTGCCAAAGGCATCGAGGAGAAGGTCTGGCCCCTGGTCGAGGCCGGCAAGATCAAGCCGGTCATCGATTCGACCTTCCCGCTGGCGAAAGCCGCCGATGCCCATGCCCGCATGGAATCGAGCGCGCATATCGGCAAGATCGTCCTTACCGTGGGTTGAGTTGGCGGAGCCCAGCTGTCCCGCCCTGCTCTTTCCATCGGCAGCGCTAACCCCCTATAAGTAGCTCGCTGCCTGCCGGCGCGCCCCGAAAACGGCGTAAACGTCGGACTTTGGTACCTCTACAGGACGGGGAACTTGTCGGGACGCCGCGCAACCAAGACCACGATGCGACGGCCAGCGGGCTTTTGGCACCTTGTGTCACATGCCGCCGCTGCGTTGGCGCTTGCCTGCGCGGCAGTGTGGGCCGGTCTGGCCCCTGCCGGCGCCGTCGACGCCGTCAACGTCAGAACCGACGCCCCGGCGATCGATCTCACCCTGGCCGCCGAGCGGCCCAAGACCGATGGCGACCGCGTCCAGGTCTCCACCGCGCCCGGCCCAGACGGCATCGTCCGCCGCATTGAGGTGCGCGGGCGCGAGGCCGGGAATTCATGGGCGGTGTTCGCGCTGGCCAATACCGGCGACGAGCAGATCGACCGGCTGATCGTCGTGCCGCATTATCGCATGGTGGGATCCGGCCTGTTCTGGCCCGATCTCGGCCTGTCGCGCGTTGTGACGGTCACACCAAGTGCAGGCGAACGTCCGGAGCGTCAGGAATCCGCCACCGCCGACGTATTCCGCATCACCCTCGATCCCGGCTCGGTCGTCACCTATGTGCTGGAATTGCGCTCCGACAAGCTGCCGCAGCTCTATCTGTGGGAGCCGGACGCCTACAAGGACAAGATCAATTCCTTCACGCTCTATTACGGCATCGTCATCGGCATTTCCGGGCTTCTTGCGCTCTTTCTGACGATCCTGTTCGTAGTGAAGGGCTCGGTGATGTTCCCCGCGGCGGCGGCGCTCGGTTGGGCGGTGCTGGTCTATATCGGCATCGACTTCGGCTTCTGGGGCAAGGTGTTCGACATGTCGGCGGGCGCCGAGCGCATCTGGCGAGCGATCGGCGAATGCGTGCTGGCCGCGACCCTGCTCGTGTTCCTGTTCGCCTATCTCAATCTCAGCCGCTGGCACGTGCGCTATGCGCATATCACCATCGCCTGGCTCGGCGGCCTCGCCGCGCTGATCGCGGTCGCACTCTACGATCCGGCGGTTGCGTCCGGCATCGCGCGCTTCTCGCTGCTCGGCGTCGCCTTCCTCGGCTTCGCGGTGGTGGTGCTCTTGTCGACGCAAGGCTTCGACCGCGCGGTGCTGCTGATCCCGACCTGGTTCCTGCTCTGCATCTGGACGGTGGCCGCCGGCCTCACCATTGCCGGCCTTGTCACCAACGACATTGTCGGGCCTGCGCTGCTGGGCGGTCTGGTGCTGATCGTGATGCTGATCGGCTTTACGGTGATGCAGCACGCCTTTGCCGGTTCGATCACGCACGGCATCGTCACCGATGTGGAGCGCCGCGCGCTGGCGCTGACCGGCGCCGGCGACATGATCTGGGACTGGGATGTGTCCTCGGACAAGGTTTACACCAGCCCCGAAACGGAAGCGATGCTGGGACTCAAGCGCGGCGCGCTGGAAGGCTCGGCCGCCAAATGGCTCGACGTCCTGCACCCGCTCGACCGCGACCGCTTCCGCGCCACGCTCGACAGCGTGATCGAACAGCGCCGCGGACGCCTGATGGAGGATTTCCGGCTGCGCACGCCGGACGGCCATTTTCTCTGGTTCACGCTGAAAGCTCGTCCCGTGGTCGGCTCCGACGGCGAGGTGGTGCGGCTTGTCGGCACGCTTACCGACGTGACCGAGTTCAAGACTGCCGAAGAGCGGCTGCTGCACGACGCCGTGCATGACAACCTGACCGGGCTGCCGAACCGTCAGCTATTCCTCGATCGCTTTGAGGCCGTACTCGGCTTCGCCAAGAACGATCCGGCGATGCGGCCGACCGTGATCGTGATCGATCTCGACCGCTTCAAGCAGGTCAACGATTCCGTTGGCATGGCCGTCGGCGACTCCATCCTGCTGACGCTGGCCCGTCGCCTCGCGCGCCTGCTGAAGCCGCAGGACACGCTCGCCCGGCTGTCGGGCGATCAGTTCGCGCTGATCCTTCTG
>JAEZBA010000233.1 GCA_023430245.1 Pseudomonadota bacterium | reverse complement strand
TAATAGACCCACAGCGCGCAGGCCAAGGCGACCAATGCGCCAAGGGAAAGCCCCACCGCGAGCAGCGGCCAGGAAAGGCGGCCAGACGCCGCGTTCGGCAGGGTTTCGGACATGACAGCCAGATAAGCCCAGTCCGGGCCCGGATCAACTCTTGCGAAGGCGATTAGTCCGGACGACCGGCGCGGCGTGTGGCGGCGCGTTCGCGTGGGAACGGGATCACCGTTACCGCCTCCGGTAGTGGCTCCTCGGCTTCGATCACCTGCCACTTAGCGAGCCGGATGATGTCCGCGGCCGACATTTGCGGGCTGACGTCGGTAATTTCACTGTAACAGAGACGGGTCTGGCAGCCATAGCGATCGATCAGCACGGCGATGGCCTCTCGGCAAAAAATGCGCCGCGCGTCGATCAGTCCGTGCGCGGTCTCGACCATGCCGGGAGCACGGCTGCTCGCGAGCGCGCAAAGCTTGGCTTTCACCCGTTCGGCGCGTGCATCGGTGAATGAGAGGACAGCACCCATGCCCGCCAACGCTGGCGGCGCTGTGGCGGTTCCGCGGGCCTGCGGTGTCCCGAAACGGCGCGATCAGTGCCGGCGCGGCCTCGCCTCGCCGCCGCCGGCGCCTTGCGGCTGCTCGGTCTTTTCCAGCACGATATGGCCGAGATTGGCGATCACGTCGGCAAGCAGGGCCGCGCGATCCTGCGGATCGGCCATGGTCACGAGATCTGCCAGCACCTCGGTCACCTTGGCCGCGATGGCCCCGAGATCGGCGCCATCGCGCGTCAGCTCAGGCTCGAGCAGGTCATGGATATCGCAGTGGATGCAATCGGACACGGCACAGCTCCTCGCGCCGGATGGCGGATATCGCACTATACGCCGCGATGTCCACGGTGACGAATGGCGGGCGGTACCCGGCATCCGCCGGGCCCGCCTCCACATCGCCTATCGACTTGAGCCGCTGGTGGCAGCGCCCTGGTCCTGCATCAGCCTGTCGGTCATGTTGATGACCGGCTGTTCGCTCTTGGTGCTGAACTGCCGGATGGTCTTGGCATTCAGATCGAGCGACTTGAGGTCGACCATGCGGATGGTCTGGTCGTCATAGGACTTGTAGAAATAGCGCAGAGCCTGCGGATCGCGCGCCACCGTGAGCTGGGTATAATCGGAATAGACGACACCGTTGACAACATCGCGCGACACACCGACCGGAATGTCGAAGTTGTTGAGAATGTGGAACACCTGATCGACGCCCTTTTCGGCATTGTCGGCCGGGATCGCGGTCGCGCTGAACACAGCGGCACGGATGAAGCGCGACGCCGGCGTGAAGTCACCCGGCAAGCCGAGCATGCCGTTACCCTGACCGAGCGCCTTGAAGGTATCGCCATCGATCTTGAGCGGCGGCACGTCGCGCGGATTGAGCGCGATATAGTTGCGCAGGTTGGTCATGTGCCAATCGAATGACGGCGAGTTCGTAAATGTGCCAAGCGGATTGTCGTGAAGCACAAGTTTGCCGTCGACCGGCTCGATGACCAGGCTGGCGCCGGTCTTGTCGTAGACGACATAATGGAACGGCGGCGCCACCGGGCCCCACCCCTCGAGAACCGTCGGCGTGATCACCACCGCACCGCTTTCGATCGCCTTGCGTACCTCGCCGACCGAGCCGAATTGCGTCAGCAGCTAGTTCGGGAAGTCCGCCGGCGAAAGTCCCTTGCCCTGGTTCTCGGGTGTCACCGCGGCATATTTGGCGAAGGTCGGAAAATAGAACGATCCGGCGGCGAGGCCGGCTTCGTTGACGCCATCGAGCAGACGCGGATTGCCGAACGCAATGATTCCGGTGGCGCCATACTTCACCGTGTATTTGAGACCGTCGCCGTTCGGCGTCTGGCCGGTGAACACGTGTCCGCGCGGAATCACGGCGATCGAGGTGTCGACCGGCGTGCCGAATTCCAGTGTGCGACCGTGAACGACCGCGCCATCCTTCATCTTCAGCATGATGCCGGTGCAGGCGGAGACCTGCTGCGCGACAAGCGCGAAGACGGCGGCGGCGGCGATGGTGAGACCGGCTCTTCCGTGGCGGCGCATGGCGTTTCCTTCTCCCAGAACGTAACGATAATGCCGGGACTGCGTAAAGCCGGCTGCCTTAAGGGACATCTAAAGCGCAACGGCTTCAGTCCCGATGGGTTAAGAGAGGATGAGTTCAACGACTAAGCATCGACGCAATGTCGCAGGCTGCGCACGCGTATCCGGGAACAGGCTGGATGCTGGGGGCTTTACCCTTCGGCAACCCCGCAGGAGACCCGATGACCTACGACCCAGACCGTGACGCGCGTGTTCCCTCCGAGGTCAGCCCGAACGAGCGCCCGTTTTCGCGCCAAGGCGCCGGCCTCAGCGTCGCCCTGATGCTCGGCCTGCTGGCCGCCTTCGTGGCGGTCGGCATCTGGTTCTACGCGAGCCCCGACGATCCGGCTGTCGTTACCGACAATCGCCCCGCCGAGGAGCGCTCGACCACCGGCGCCGGAACGCAGCCGTTGCCTCAAACGCCGACGCCACCGATCGCACCGGCGCAACCGGAGTAATGCGCTTCCGAGGGGAACCGGAACGCCCGCCCGGGGTTATCTCGGGATTAGCTTTCGGGGAGGAGCAAATGGCCGCCCAGCCGGATCGAGACCCGCGCGAGATCAGCAACAACCCTCCGCTGCCCGGCGAGGTCGAGCGTGAGCGCACCGATATCCGCGTGGTGTCGTTCCTGGGCGCCGTCGCGCTTCTGGTTGCTGTCGGGATGTGGTTCTACACCAAAGATCGCGAAATGATCGCCGGCGACGGCACCACTGTGCAGCAGACCACCGGCGCAAGGTCGCAGGATCGCGCGTTCGAACGGCCGGTGTCACCACGCGCGACGCCGAACCTGCCCGCCCCGTCATCGCCAAATCAGTGACGCGAACTCGTCACACACAGCTGCATATGCCGGGTGTGGCAATGATGCGACGTGTCGCGATACGGAGCGCGCAACTGATCACACCGAAACGTCATCCGGCAAATGTTCACCTGCCGGTATCTTTGTCTTGCCGTTGAGCCAGTCCTGCTCGACCGCAAGGATCAGCAAGCTCTGCCGCATTCGCAGCAGCCGATCGCGCTCATCGCCGCTGGCACGCGGATCGACAGCCTGATCGTAGCATTCCATGGCCCATCGGCGCAGATCTGCAGAACTGATGGAGTTGATTGGCTTTTGCATCATACGCACTCCTCGGCAAACGTCTGCACGGAAAAGTCGCGCAGATAGACGTCAGGCAAGAGCACGGTCGGTCTCTCAAGCGCCGACAACCCGATTGATCGTCCCGGCGACCGGCATAAGGTAGGAAAGCATCACGTCGATCCCAAGTCAGAAATTTGGCGCGCGTAAGACGCGCGCAACGAGAATATGTCAAATGACACATGTAAACGTTGCGTGATTGATTCAAATCGAACGCCGCAGCGTTCGTCAGTTTCTGCTCAAACCTGGAGCTGAATCTGTCGCCGGGAGATGGAGCGGGCGAAGGGAATCGAACCCTCGTATGCAGCTTGGGAAGCTGCCGTTCTACCATTGAACTACGCCCGCGCGCCG
>JAEZBA010000137.1 GCA_023430245.1 Pseudomonadota bacterium | reverse complement strand
TGCAACAGGTTTGCGTCGACCGAGAACGGCGCCTCGCCGCGCTTGTCCTTGGCGATCGGGATCTGGTGCATTTCCGCGAATGCGATCAATTGTTCGCGCGAACGCAGCTCCCATTCCCGCCACGGCGCGATGATGGTGATGTCCGGCTTCAGCGCATAATAGGTCAGTTCGAACCGGACCTGATCGTTGCCCTTGCCGGTGGCGCCGTGACACACCGCGTCCGCGCCCACCTGCTCCGCAATCTCGATCTGCTTCTTGGCGATCAGCGGCCGGGCGATCGAGGTGCCGAGCAGATACTGCCCCTCATACACGGTGTTGGCGCGGAACATCGGGAACACGTAGTCGCGAACGAATTCCTCGCGCAGGTCCTCGATGAAGATGTTGTCCGGCTTGATGCCGAGCAGGATCGCCTTGGCGCGCGCAGGCTCCAGCTCCTCGCCCTGTCCGAGATCGGCTGTGAAGGTCACCACCTCGCAGCCATAGGTGGTCTGCAGCCACTTCAGGATGATCGAGGTGTCGAGGCCGCCCGAATAGGCAAGCACGACCTTTTTGACGTCTTTTTTCGGCTTGTCGGCCATGTATCCAGTCCCGTCTTGGTCATTGGCGACCGGACGGAAAACCGGTGTCCACGTCCTGGTCGCGCCTGAAGGCGGGCCGGACTATAGGCAGAACCGGAACCGGTGCAACTTGCGCCGATGTCCGGACGGGCTGCGTCCCAGACCCAGCCCACGGCTGTTTGGCCAGAAACCGACCGGAAAGCGCTACCGGCCGCCGGCACTACCGACTGCCCCGGGCGGGTGGCTTTTTCCGCCTTTGCGGCGGCACGTAACGCGGGTTTTGCTCGCAGCGCCCACCGATGCCGGAAATGGTGGCAAGGCATTGCTGGAAGCTGACAAAGCCGCAATTGCGTGTGGTCCAGTCGTATCGCGCGCACCAGGGATATTCCTGGGCCTGGGCAGCCCCGCCTCCGAGCAGGCCCGTCACCAGCATTGCCGCCACCGGAACAAGAATCATGCGCATCGAATCGATCCCTTTGCCTTCAGGCGCAACGTCGCGACGTCCAGCCCGGTTCCGGCAAGTTTAAGGATCGGCGGGGAAGCCGCAACGCTCGCTGCGGAAGCGCCAGCGATCAGCGCCGCGACGCAGCACCCGAAGCCCGGCCGGGCCGGGAACCGATACCGGACACAACGAGCCCCCGCACTGCTCCGAGCCTTTGCCCGATGGCGACGATGCCAGCCCGGGCATGGCGGCCGGCATCACCGAGGGCATCCTCGATCATGCTGTCCGACAGCGTCCGCAGACGCCACCGATACAGCCACCCGTGCAGGGTCCAGACCAGCATGGCGCTCAAGGCGCCGGCAAACAGCACGTCGGTGAAGAAGTGACCGCCGAACATCACCCTCAGGAAGCCCATCAATGCGCCGAACACAGTCGCCACGGTGATCGCCGTCATCTGCCAGGGCGCAGACACAAGCGCAGCCGGTGCCAGCATGGCGAAGGCCGCGGCGCTCTCGCCCGACACGAACGAGCAGTTCCTGGGACACTGTCCGCTCGTATCCCACCAGGGTTTGAACGTCATGGCGCCGCCGAACTCCTGAACCACACCGGGTCGCGGCCGGCTCCAGTTCTCCTTAAAACCGGCATTCACGATCAGTCCCGGTCCGAGTACGATCGACATCAGGATCAGCAGCATGGCACGGCCCGGAAGCAATGCCGGACGCGACGGGAACAGCATCTTCCCGATCAATGCGATGACCGGAATGGCAATGCCGATCGCGATCGCCCACGATGTCACAAAACGGAAGCCGGCCAGAAACCGGTCGTTCTGAGCCGGAAAAATTCCGCGCGCCGGATCGAAGAACGCCGCCGAAATTGCAAGGTCGAGTTCGGGATAGAGAGTGAATACCAGCGCAGTCAACACTGTCGCTATCGCGATAACACCAAGTCCGACATGTGACACAGCCATATCCCCCAACCCCAAGGTCAGGCTTAAAGTTCGCGATTGACATCGGGGTGACGGAATTATGATGCGTTGAAGAGTGTGGAAGACGTCGCACGCATGTCGAAGACGGGTGCCTGCTTGTTGCGGGTCTCCCTTGGTGAGAGCTTGACCCCATGAACAAACCGGTTGTCGATTTCTGGTTCGAATTCGCGTCGACCTATTCCTATCCGGCTATGATGCGAGTTCAGAATCGCGCCGACGACGCGGGCGTCGCGATCCGCTACCGGCCCTTCCTGCTCGGACCGATCTTCAAGGCGCAGGGCTGGGATACGTCGCCCTTCAACATTTACGAGGTCAAGGGCCGCTATATGTGGCGCGATCTCGAGCGGCTTTGCGCGGATTTGTCGATTCCGTTTTGCCGTCCCGATCCGTTTCCGCAGAACTCGCTGCTGGCAGCAAGGGTCGCCGTTGCGGGTGAGGGTCAGTTCTGGCGCGACGCATTCTGCCGCGGGGTGTTTCGCGCGCAATTCGGCGAAGGCCGCCGCATTGACGATCCGGCAGTGATCGCGGGCATCCTGGACGCGGCCGGGGCGCCCGGCGCCGCGATCCTCATTCAGGCGGGGTCGGAGCCGGTGAAACTGAAGCTGCGGGCTGAGTCGGAGCATGCCGCTGCGCTCGGCATTTTCGGCGCACCGAGCTTCATCACGCAGGACGGGGAATTGTTCTGGGGCAATGACCGGCTGGATGCGGCACTGGCCTCGGCAAAGGCACACCAGGATTAGTTGATCGATCTTCAACCCGGGTCACAGGGAACCGCGAGCGCGTCTGCCGAGTTGGAGCAAGCTGGGCGTCGGAGCTTCAACGTCCCATCTTCACTCCGCCTCCCGGTGGCCCCGGCCTACAAGCCGGGGTCTTTGTCTAAGAGGCGGTAGCGGAAACAATACTCACGCCGGCGCCAGCATCTTGCGCGCTGGGCGGGCCGCCGGCCCTTGATCGACGGCAAGCGTGGTCTCGATCTCGACGGTGACCTCAATATCGATGCTGACCTGCTGGTCGGCCCATTGCACCTTCTTGTAGTCGAAGCCGTTGACCAGCGTCGGTTTCACCACTTCGAAATACGGCGAGATGTCGAAGTCGCGAGGCGCGTAGAGCGACGAGTGCCGGATTTCCAGAATCTCCTCGCGCGCGGATTCGCTTTCCACCCGGCTGATTTTCGGCAGAATCGGATAGCGCACCGAGTCGAAGGCCTGCGCGATCAGCGCCGAGCAGATGATGCGGGTCGGATGGCCGGAACCCATGCTCATCATCTTGCGTCGCCATTTCTGCGGCAGTGGCAGCGGCATCAGGAAGCGCATCAGGTCGATGATGTTCTTTACATCGTAGTCGAACCCGATCCGCTCCTTGGCATAGGCACAGACCCTGGCACGATCTTCCGGTGTCAGCCCGGTCGGCCGGCAGATGCGGGTGTGATAGCGCGCATATTTTGACAGTTCCGCCCCGACAACACCCTCACCGAGATTGGCCTCGACCAGCACCAGCGGTTCGCCGGATGCGGTCTCGCGGTCGCCGATGCGGCCGACATAGAGCGCGGCGTGAGACCATGTGGATTGCGTGAGATACTTAATGATGCCGGAAACGTGATTGTTGCCTTCGACCAGCAGCACGTCGCCGGGCTGCAGCGTCGCCTGCAGAGCGCCGAAGTCGCTCGGGGTGAAGGGTTCATAGCCCTGCACCGGCTTTTCCAGATAGCGGGCAAGGAATCGCCCGATTCCGTCGAGCATGAAGCTCATGGCCGTGACCTCCCTTACGCGGTCGTCTCCGGATATCCGGTTGTTTTGCTGTATTTTCGTCGAAAGCGGTTGCAATCCGGTTCACCGGTTTCATGCCCCGGTGACAGCCCTGACATCAGACGTTTGCAAAACCTTGCTTTTTCCGGGTAGTGAGGCGGGAGTGCAAAGCCTCCGGTAACCATGGACGCAATCTCCCGCCGCAAGTTTCTCGCGATCACCGCTGGAGCCGCCTCGCTCCCGGCATGGGGACACATGGCGGTGGCGGCCGAAACCGATGTAGCGATCGTGGGTGCCGGAGCCGCCGGCATCGCCGCAGCGCGGAAACTTGCCGCCGCCGGTCGCCGCGTTGTCATCCTCGAAGCCGCCAGCCGGGTCGGTGGCCGCTGCATCACCGACACCACGACGTTCGGAATTCCGTTCGATCTCGGCGCACACTGGTTGCACGCCCCCGATATCAATCCGCTGTCGAAGCTCGCGCCGCGCACCGGGCTTGAAATCTACCCCGCGCCACCCGGTCAGAAGGTGCGGATCGGCCGCCGCAATGCGCGGGAAAGCGAGCTTGAACAGTTCTTCGCTGTCCTGGTTCGCGCGCGCCGCGCGATCGAGGATGCCGCACGCGGCAAGTCCGACATGTCGGTGGCGCAGGCCATGCCGAAGGATCTCGGCGAATGGGCGCCATCGATTGAATTCTATCTTGGACCGTTCAGCTGCGGGAAGGACTTCGCGGATCTGTCGGTGGCGGATTTCCAGCGCTCGAACGAGCGCGATGTCGACGCCTATTGCCGGCAGGGTTTCGGCACATTGCTTGCGAAGCTGGCCGAGGGTCTGCCGGTGCAGGTGTCGACGCCGGTGACACGGATTGCTCCGCAGGCGCGCGGCAGCATCACGCTCGAGACCAGCAAGGGAGCGCTGCAGGCGCGCGCCGTCATCGTCACGGTGTCCACCAATGTACTGGCCGACGGCAAGCTCATCCCCGACCTGCCGAAGCGGCAGCTCGATGCGCTGGCTCGCCTGCGTCTCGGACATTACGAGCGGGTGGCGCTGGAAATTCCCGGCAATCCGTTCGGACTGGCCGGCGACGATCTGGTTTTCGAAAAAGCGGAAAGCAAGCAAACTGCGGCGCTGCTCGGAAATGTCGGCGGGTCATCGCTGGCCTATGTGGACATCGCCGGATCCTTCGCGCGCGATCTCGCCGCGAAAGGCCAGCGCGAGATGACGGCCTTCGCACTCGACTGGCTCGACAAGCTGTTCGGCTCTGATGTGGCGAAGGCAGTCACCCGCACCGATGCAACGCAATGGGCATTCGTTCCGAATGTGCAGGGCGCGTTTTCGGCGGCCTCGGTGGGCGGCCAGCCATCGCGCCGCATCCTGATGACGGAGCCGTTGCGCGACCGCGTGTTCTATGCGGGCGAGGCTGCGCATGAAACGCTATGGGGCACTGTCGGCGGTGCGTGGGAATCCGGTGAACGCGCGGCTGAGCTGGCCCTCAAAGTCGCGACGCCACTCACCGGGACCGTGCCGGCACAGAAGACCCAGCCGGCGAAGCAACCGGTGCGACGGCGGCAGCAGCAGCAGCAAAGGGCGCCGAAGCAGCAGCAATGGCCGTTCGGCACGCCACGCATCAGCAACTGATACGCCGTATCGACAACTGAACCACACATTGGAAAGGCCCCGCGCGATGGCGGGGCCTTTTTGATTCGGGCTGTCCAGGGTCCCTATCGTGATGCGTTACTGACAGGGATGATACTGCCCATCATAGCCAAGGTAGAGACCGGTGGCCGGATTGAAGGACCGGTACTTGGACGAACAATAGGCGATCCAGTCGGCCCGCGCTCCGTAGGCGGGCGCATACGCAACCGGGGGAGGCGCCGCTGCCGCGCCGGCGATGGCCGCACCCAGCGCCAGGCCACCAATTACGCCGGCCGCAACCGCGCCACCGTTTCGATAGCCACGATATCCGTAGCCGCGATAGCCATAGCCCCGGCCGCGATAATAGCCGCCGCGCCCGCGCCATTGCACGTGCTGGACATGCTGCGTGTCGACAGATCCCAGCGATGACAGGCCTGTTCCGGCAGGCGATGCGGCGGCCTGCGACGGCGCGAGAAACGCGGCCAGAGCAAGCGCGGACAGGCCAGCCGAGGCGGTCAGGAATTTCGATGCTGCCATACTGTGATCTCCACTTGATTGAACGAGGTCCAGAGTCTCGAACGAATGCAGCGGGAGATTGTTCCGACAGCAGCGGCGACAACGCGACGCATCGTACCTTAACGTTTGTCCATGACCTGCAACATATACGCGCGTCAGGAGCGCAGCACGCCACCCGTGCGCTTGCCGACTTCGGCCACGATCTTGCCCGCGAGCGCGTCGATCTCGGCATCGGTCATCGTCTTCTCGCGCGGCTGGATGGTGACCGCGAGCGCGATCGAAATCTTGCCGGGCTCGATGCCCTTGCCTTCATAGACGTCGAACAACGTCACGCCGGTGATCAGCTTCTTGTCGACGTTCTGCGCCGCGCGCACAAGGTCGGCCGCCTTCACACCCTTGTCGACGATGAACGCGAAGTCGCGCGATACCGGCTGGAAGGCCGACAATTCAAGTGCAGGCTTGGCGCGCGTCGGCTTCGCTTTCGGCTCGGGGATTCGATCGAGAATGACCTCGAAGCCGACGATCGGCCCGTCCGCCTTCAATGCCTCGAGCGCGCGCGGATGCAATTCGCCGAAATGGCCGAGCACGTTCTGCGGCCCGATCTGGATCGTGCCCGAACGGCCAGGATGAAACCAGACTGGACCACCGGGTACGATCTGCAGCGCCTGCATCGGCGCACCGGCTCCGGCAAGCGCTGACAGCGCATCGGCCTTCGCCTCGAACACATCGGCCCCCTTGCTCCCGTCGATCCAGAAGCGTCCGGTGCCGGTCGCGCGCGACAATCCATGACGCAAGCCCGCGGCGGCGATGAACTGGTCTTCCGGGCGGTCGCCCTTGAACACCTGCCCGACCTCGAACAGCCCGGCATCGGCGATGCCGCGATCGGCATTGCGCTGGATCGCCGCAATGAGGCCCGGGAGCAGACTCGGCCGCATGTCGGAAAGGTCCGACGCAATCGGATTGGCAAGCGCAAGCTCGGGGCTTCCGCCGCCGAACAATTCCGCATCGGGCTTCGAGATGAACGACCAGGTGACCGCTTCCGCCAGATTGCGCGCGGCGAGCGCGCGCTTGGCCTTGCGGGTGCGGTTCTGGATCGGCGTCAGCACCGCCTTGCGGGGCGCATCGCCGCGCTCGAAGGGCGTCAGCGGCACCTGATCCACGCCGACGATCCGCACCACCTCTTCGACGATATCCGCCTTGCCTTCCACATCCGCGCGCCAGGACGGCACCGCGATTTTCACCGTCTTGCCGGTGCCCGCAACGAAAAAGCCGAGATGGCCGAGGATGCGCTTGATCTCGACCAGCGGGACATCGAGGCCGGCCAGTCGTTTGACTTCGTCGAGCGGGAAATCGATCGGCCGGTCATCGACATGCGCGCCGCCGACAACGACGTTTTCGGACGGCTCGCCGCCGCACAGATCGAGCACCATCTGGGTGGCGAGTTCGAGACCCGGCACCATGAAATTGGGATCGACGCCGCGCTCAAAGCGATAGCGCGCATCGGAATGAATGCCGAGCTTGCGCCCGGTCTGGGCGATGTTGATCGGCTCCCACAACGCCGATTCGATCAGCACATCGGTGGTGGTCTCGTCGCAGCCCGACAATTCGCCGCCCATGATGCCGGCCAGCGATTCAACACCGTTGTAGTCGGCGATCACGCAGATGCTGTCATCGAGCTTGTAGGTCTTGCCGTCGAGCGCCAGCAATTCCTCGCCGGCTTTGGCGCGGCGCACGTTGAGATGGCCATGCACCTTTTTGGCGTCGAACACATGCAGCGGACGGCCGCGATCGAAGGTCATGAAGTTGGTGATGTCGACCAGCGCATTGATCGGGCGCAGGCCAATCG
>JAEZBA010000004.1 GCA_023430245.1 Pseudomonadota bacterium | reverse complement strand
AAGTGATCGGCACCGGCGGCAAGGTGATCCGCGAGATCGTGGAAAAGACCGGCGCAAAGATCAACGTCGAAGACGACGGCACCGTCAAGGTTGCCTCCGCCAACGGCGAGCAGATCCGCGCCGCGATCAAGTGGATCAAGTCGATCGCGTCCGATCCGGAAGTCGGCCAGATCTATGACGGCACCATCGTCAAGGTGATGGATTTCGGCGCCTTCGTGAGCTTTTTCGGTTCCAAGGACGGCCTGGTCCATATCAGCCAGCTCGCCCAGGGCCGCGTGCAGAAGACCTCCGACGTCGTCAAGGAAGGCGACAAGGTGAAGGTGAAGCTGCTCGGCTTCGACGATCGCGGCAAGACGCGGCTGTCGATGAAGGTGGTCGACCAGGAGACCGGCGAGGACCTCGAAGCCAAGCAGAAGGCCGAGCGCGAGAAGGAGCCGGAAGCGGCCGCAGGCGGCGCGGAGTAATATCCGCGAGGCTGTTGTTCATAACGAAATTCAAAGGGCGGCCGTCTGGCCGCCCTTTTTTGTTGCGGCCTGTTGCGCCTATCATCAGCCGCAGCGGTCTTCCATCGCCCCGAGCAACATCCATGCCCGACTGGTATTACCTCAAATGGTATGGCGTCCTTGCGATCGGGGCGGCCGGCGCCGCAGCATCGGCCTTTTTGCTCAGGGTCAAGAGCGGGGATGCGCCCGGCTGGCTCGCCCTGACCTTCTCGCTGCTATGCGCCGGCATGGCGGCACACGAATTGTGGCCGTCGCTGATCGAGGGGCGTCGCACTGCGCCCGATCTTGTGCTGCAACGCTACCCGGGCCCGGTGACGCTGCGAACGCCGTCACGCAAGGTCGTGTTCCTCATCCTCACCGCTGTCGTGTTCGGCGGCTGCCTGCTCGGGCTGGCGCTTTATTCCGACATGGGCGTGATCGAGAAGTTCTTCATGTGGCTTGGAGCTATCGGTTGCGCCGCGGCCATACCGGCATTCCTGCTCGTACTGTTTCGCGGTTCGAGCCTGCGGCTCGAAGCTGACGGCTTCCACGTCTTTCACGGCGTGAAGCGCAGCGTTCACCACTGGGCTGACACCAGCGAATTCGCGGTTGTCGACATCGGCACGCCGATGGTCTTCTTCGATCCAGACACGCGGGCTGACGGCGCGATCGCGCAGTTCAACCGCAGCCAGACCGGTTACAGCGGCGCGCTGCCAGACACCTATGGCATGGACGCCTGCTCGCTCGCATCGCTGCTGAACGAATGGCGGGCGCGGGCGCTGTCCGCTAACCCACAACCTCCGTCACAATCTTCCCCAATGCCTTGAAATCGCGCGCGCGCGACGAGGTCTTGCGCCACGCCAGTCCGACGGTGCGGAACGGTTCGGGCTTGGCGAAGCGCAAGAGCTTCACGCGTCCGTCGCGCACCTCGACCGGAACGGCGATTTCCGGAATCAGCGTCACGCCATAGCCGTTGGCGACCATCTGCATCACCGTGGTCAGGCTGGTGGCGCCGAGTTCGCGCAGCGTGCCGCCGGCCGCCTCCGAACAAAACGCCAGCGCCTGATCGCGCAGGCAATGCCCTTCTTCCAGCAGGATCAACCGTTCCGGATCGATGTCGTCGGCGGTGATGCGCGCGCGGCTCGGTAGATCGTCGCCCGAAGGCGCGGCGAGCAGGAAGGCATCGTCGAACAGCGCCAGCGTCTCGACCTCGGCATGCGGCGCAGGCAGCGCGATCATCACCACGTCGAGCGCGCCGCGGATCAATTCCTCGACCAGGAATCTTGTCTGGGTCTCGCGCAATTCCAGTTCAAGATCCGGATGCGCCGCCTGCAGCACCGGCAGGAGATGCGGCAGCACATAGGGTGCGACCGAAGGGATGACCCCGAATTTCAGCGTCCCGGACAGCACCGCGCCACGATGCCGTGCAAAATCCTCGAGGTCAAAGACTTCGCTGAGAATCCGCTCCGATCGCCGGGCAATTTCGATCCCGGTCTCGGTCATCGAGACATCGTTGGTGCGCCGCTCCACCAGGGCCACCCCGAGGTCCTGCTCGAGATCCTTGATCTGCATGGACAAGGCCGGCTGGCTGACGGCGCAGGCCTCGGCCGCGCGGCCGAAATGACGGTGTCGCGCAAGCGCGTTCAGATAGCGGAGCTGCCGCAGCGTGATCATTCCGATAAGATAATCTTATCGTTGATCCTAATCAATACGATTGGACCTTATACAAACTAGGGAGCATGGTCCGGCCCGGCAGCCAAGCTTCGGATCAATCGTTTGAGGAGGACAACAACATGGACGCAAAAACCGACGATAAAGGCCCGGGCAAATGCCCGTTCACCGGCGGCGGAGCGCGGGGACACAGGAATCGCGACTGGTGGCCGGACGCACTCGATATCGAGATGCTGCACAAGAATTCGACCCTGTCCGATCCGATGGGCAAGGACTTCGACTATGCCGAGGAATTCAAGACGCTCGACCTCGACGCGGTGATGGCGGACCTCAAGGCCCTGATGACCGACTCGCAGGACTGGTGGCCGGCCGATTTCGGCCATTACGGCGGCCTGATGATCCGCATGGCGTGGCACTCGGCGGGCACCTACCGCATCACCGACGGCCGCGGCGGGGCCGGCGCCGGACAGCAGCGCTTCGCGCCGCTGAATTCCTGGCCGGATAACGCCAATCTCGACAAGGCCCGTCGCCTGCTGTGGCCGATCAAGCAGAAATACGGCCGGAAGATTTCCTGGGCCGACCTGATGGTGCTGGCCGGCAACGCCGCGCTCGAGTCGATGGGCTTCAAGACGTTCGGCTTCGCCGGCGGCCGCGCCGATGTGTGGGAGCCGGAAGAGCTTTACTGGGGTCCGGAAGGCACCTGGCTTGGCGATGAGCGCTATAGCGGCGAGCGCCAGCTCTCCGATCCGCTCGGCGCGGTGCAGATGGGCCTCATCTACGTGAACCCGGAAGGACCGAACGGCAATCCGGACCCGATCGCGGCGGCCAAGGACATCCGCGAAACCTTCTACCGCATGGCGATGAATGACGAGGAAACCGTGGCCCTGATCGCCGGCGGTCATACCTTCGGCAAGACCCATGGCGCGGGCGACCCTTCGCTGGTCGGGCCGGACCCGGAAGCCGGTGCGCTCGAAGATCAGGGGCTGGGCTGGAAGAGCAAGTACGAGACCGGTGTCGGCGCCCATGCCATCACCGGCGGTCCCGAAGTCACATGGACGCAGAAGCCGACCCAGTGGTCGAACCTGTTCTTCAAGAACCTGTTCGAGAACGAATGGGAGCTGACCAAGAGCCCGGCCGGCGCCAAGCAGTGGGTGGCCAAGAGTGCCGCCGCTGACGTGCCGGACGCCTTCGATCCGTCGAAGAAGCATCGGCCGACCATGCTAACCACCGACCTCTCGCTCCGCTTCGATCCGATCTACGAAAAGATCTCGCGGCGCTTCTATGAGAACCCGGATCAGTTCGCGGATGCCTTCGCCCGCGCCTGGTTCAAGCTGACCCATCGCGACATGGGCCCGCGCGTCCGCTATGTCGGCAAAATGGTGCCGAAGGAAGTGCTGATCTGGCAGGACCCGATCCCGGAGGTGGATCATCCGCTGATCAACGACAAGGACGCCGAGGACCTCAAGGCGAAGATACTCGGCTCCGGTCTGACGGTCCGGCAACTGGTCTCGACCGCATGGGCGTCAGCTTCTACGTTCCGCCGCTCCGACAAACGCGGCGGCGCCAATGGCGCACGCATCCGTCTGGCTCCACAGAAGGACTGGGAGGTCAACGAACCCGCCCAGCTGAAGACGGTGCTGGCGAAGCTCGAGGAGATCCAGAAGAGCTTCGGCAAGAAGGTATCGCTGGCCGACCTGATCGTGCTCGGCGGCGCCGCGGCGGTGGAAAAGGCCGCCAAGGATGCCGGCGTCGATGTGAAGGTCCCCTTCGCACCGGGCCGCATGGATGCCTCGCAGGATCAGACCGACGTGGAATCCTTCGCCCCGCTCGAACCCCGCGCGGACGGCTTCCGCAACTACATCAACGACAAGAAGATGCAGTTCATGACGCCGGTCGAGGCGCTGGTCGACAAGGCGCAGTTGCTGACCCTGACCGGACCGGAAATGACGGTGCTGGTCGGCGGCCTGCGCGTGCTCGGCGCCAATTTCGGCGATTCCAAAAGCGGCGTGCTCACCAGGCAACCGGGCAAGCTGACCAACGACTTCTTCGTCAACCTGTTGACGATGGATACGGAGTGGGAGGCCCCGAATGCTGAAGGCATCTACCAGGGCCACGACCGCAAGACCAAGGCGCCGAAATGGACCGCAACCAGCGTCGATCTGATCTTCGGTTCGCACTCGCAGCTTCGTGCCTTTGCGGAAGTCTATGCCTGCGCGGACTCCAAGGAGAAGTTCGTGAAGGACTTCGTCAAGGCGTGGAACAAGGTGATGAACGCCGACCGCTTCGACCTGCATAAGGACTCGCTTCGCGAAGCGGCGTAACGCCGGGCACTCATGCAACAATGCAAAAGGGCGGCCGGCAGGCCGCCCTTTTTTTGTTATCCAGCGCAAAGTCAGGGAATCTCGGGCTGCGTCTCGGCAAGCGGCCACCAGCCGTCATCGCCGCGCTGGAACAGCGGGCAGCCATACGCGGCCCTGACCTGCGGCGGCGCGGACAACGTCGCCATTTCCGCCTGCCAGCGATTGGTCTGCTTCATTGCCACCACGATGCCGGCAACTTGCGCGCCAATGCGCTGCAGCAACCGCACCGCGGCGACCGCCGTCGCCCCGGTCGAAATCGCGTCGTCAACCAACACAATGCGGCGACCATCAAGCAAGGTCAGCATGTTGGGATCAAGCCGCAGTCGCTTGCCGGGTTCGGGGCTGGTGATCGATTGAACCGCTTCGGAGAGCGCGTCATCGTACCAGAACTTGCGCGAATAGCCGAGCGGCACAAACCGCGGATGGCCGAGCCGTTCTGCCACGCGGTCGGCGAACGCGAAGCCGAGCGTCGGCAGACCGACAATCATGTCGGCTTTGAGCTTGCGCGCCTGTTCGGCCATCACGTCGGCGAGCGCGGCAATCACGACATGAGCCGCCTGGTTGGCAATCAGCGAGGCGACCGCATTGCCGCCGGATGGCAATTGCCGCAGCGGAAGCACCAAGATCCGGCCGTCCGGCAGCCGCACCGGATAGCCATAGCGGTAGGGCGGCGCGTCGGTAAACCGGGCCGGAATATCGGCCGTGATCTCCTGCCAGTAACCGGTGGTTGACTCGGTGAAGAACGCCTCAGGCATCGGGAATGGATTCCAAATCGCTATGTCCGACCGCGGATGGGCACTCATTGCGCGCGCCACATCAGAAAAACCACGGCGATCAGCGCCAGCGCGATCACACCGGTGACAGCCTTCAGCAACACGATAACGCCGG
>JAEZBA010000685.1 GCA_023430245.1 Pseudomonadota bacterium | reverse complement strand
CTCGACCGTAGCTTCATCGCCGGGCTGCACCGGCATCATTCGCTGGTCGGATCAGCAGGCCGCGCGTTGTGCATGCAGGTCGATTTCACCCCATGGGGCGCGCGCCGATTCCTGCGCACCGACATGGCCGAGCTTGCCGACAGGGTGGTCGACCTCAACGAACTGACCGGAGCATTCGCCGGCCGGCTGGAGGAGCGGCTGGCTGAGACCGAAAGCTGGGAGGCGCGCTTCGATCTGGTCGAACGCGCGATCATGCAGCGTATCGGAGAACATGATGACGAGCCGCTTGCGGCGCAGGCGTGGAGCCGTCTCGCAGCGTCGCATGGCGGGCTGGCGATTGAACATCTAGCACACGATCTCGATTGCAGCCGCAAGCATCTCGCGATGCTGTTCCGGCGTCATGTCGGCTTGCCGCCCAAAACCATGGCGCGCATTTTTCGTTTCGAGCGGGCGATGCAGCGGCTTGCCGCCGGCCGCTTCGGAACACTCGCGGACCTCGCTTCAAACTGCGGTTATTCAGATCAGGCGCATTTCAACCGCGACTTTGCGAAGTTCGCTGGCGAGACGCCGCGCGTTCTCAAGGCGCGCATACTCCCGGACGGAACCGGCGTCATGGCCGCCGGCCGGTAACAAACGTTCAAGACCGGCCGGCATGCCTGGTTTAATCCTTCGCCAACCGAAGGAGAAAAACATGTCGTTGGAAAACGGAAGCACCATCATTCCGTGCCTGACCTATCGCGACGCCCCGCGCATGCTCGCGTGGCTGTGCGATGCGTTCGGATTGCAACGCCATGCTGTCTACGAGGATGGCGCGGGCGGGATCAGCCATGCGGAACTGACGCTAGGCAGGGGCATGATCATGCTGGGATCGGAGCGGCAGGAGGGGGGCTTCGCCATGCTGCAATCGACGCCGGAAAGGCTGAAAGGCACGACGCAGAGTTCGTATCTCGTCGTGGCAGATGCGGACGAGGTGCATCAACGCGTTACCGCGATGGGCGGCGAGATCGTGATTGCGATTGAGGACAAGCCCTATGGCGGGCGCGCCTTCTCTTGCCGCGATCCGGAAGGGCATCTGTGGAATGTGGGCACCTACGATCCGTGGGCGCGACCTGCATGACGGTGCGCGCATCCGATCTGCGGCGCATCGCGCTATCGCTTGACGGCACGACCGAGGCGCCACACTTCGATCGGGCCGCCTTCAAGGTCAAACGGATTTACGTGACGCTCGCAGCGGATAGGCGGACAGCAAACTTCAAGTTCACGCCCGAAGAGCAGGAATTCAAATGCATGCTGGCGCCGCATGCCTTTCAGCCGGTCGCAGGTGGATGGGGGCGGCAGGGATGGACCACGGCAACGCTGTCGGAACTGGGCATCGACGAATTGCGGCAGGCGCTAGAAATCGCCTGGCGGCATGCCGGGCCTGCGCCACGCAAGCGAACGCCTTGAGGCCGGCTTAAGGGTAGCCGCGCATGATGAGCTTGTCGCCGCGGACCTCCCAGCTTTCCAGCCGGTTGAGGAAGCTCATGCCGAGAAGACTGGTGCGCAATTGTCCGGGCTGCGCGATCAGCGCGGGGACCGACCGCTCGACCAGCCCGCCGACGCTGACGCTGTCGAGCGTGACGGCGGCGGCGCGGGTCTTGCCGTTGGCGGTATCGACGACGACGCTGTAGCTCAGGACCTCGAGCGGCAGACCGGCGGCCTTGGCGGCTTCCTGAGTCAGCACCACGGCGCTCGCGCCGGTATCGAGGACCATGGTGACGGGTCCGCCATTGACGCTGGTCGAGACGTCAAACGAACCGCTGCGGCCGCGCGCGAATTCGACGATACGGCCGCGTGAGGCCGCGCGGCCCGGCACCATCTCCGCCATCAGCCGGTCATAGACCCCGCGCAGTTCGAACCGGTAGGTGTATCCCAGCGCCAGCGCAAGGCCGATCACGACCCAGACCAGTGCGATCTGCAAGGCCTTGCCGATGCTTTCGCGGAACACCACGAGCGCGCTGCTGCCGAGAAACACCAGCAGCGCGATTTTCGCTGCAAGCGAGGCAAAGTCGTCGGTGGTCAACGGCCCGACGGTGCCGGCGTCGTGCCGTGCGATGAGAACGATGGCCGCCAAGGCAAGGCCGACCAGCAGGAGCCAGAATATCGGGCTGCGCAATGGGTTATTCCTTCAGGCCCGGGCCGGCGCGCTCGGTCATGGACGATCCCGCGCGCAACCCCATGGCCGCGATTCGCTCCGGCAACAATGCCATGACGCGGCGGCGTTCGCCCTCGGACATGGCGCCCCAGCCGGCAATTTCATCGATGGTGCGGCCGCAGCCTCGGCACAACCCGGAACCGGGCTCGAGCGCGCAAATCTTGAGACAGGGGGTTTCGATCAAGCGGGTTCGATCGCTGGCATGAGGCGGACAATGGGCCGCAACATATGGCCGGAGCTGAGAAACGCAATGTGGCGGTTATTCGCCGGTCTTTCCGACGACGGTTTTACCGGTCGCGGTCTTGCTCCCGCCGCTGCCCTTTTCGACGGCGAGGTACGGCAGAGGCGAGTCCTTCGGCTGCAAAGCGGGAGAGGGCTCCGACAGCGGCGCCAGCGCCGCCATGATGCGCTCCGGCGGCAGCGCAATGATGACCTCGGTTCCGACGCGCAGTTTCGATTTCAGCGTGAAGCTGCCGCCATGCAGGTCGACCAGGCTCTTGGCGATCGGAAGGCCAAGACCCGCGCCCTGCTCGGCGGATTTGATTGCGTTCGATCCCTGTCCGAAGGATGCCAGCACCACCGGAATTTCATCTTCGGGAATGCCGGGGCCGCTGTCCTTGACGCTGATGTATTGTCCGCCGGATGCGGTCCAGCCGATCTTAATCCAGATGTCGCCACCCTGCGGGGTGAACTTCACGGCGTTGGACAGAAGGTTCAGTGCGATCTGACGGATCGCGCGCTCGTCCGCCCAGACCCGCGGCAGATCCGGCTCGAACACCTCGTGGATGGTAATCTTCCGGTTCTTGGCGCGCAGTTTCATCAGGTGATGGCAGTCCTGCAC
>JAEZBA010000577.1 GCA_023430245.1 Pseudomonadota bacterium | reverse complement strand
GACGGGGGGCGTCGTCGCGGTTGTTGCGGTAATCCGGGCGCATGATGAGTTCCACTATGGCCTGATAGCGACGATAATCGGCCTAACATCGCCATTGGGCAAGCGTATTTATGTCGGGCAAATTCTTACTCGTCGGGCCGCCTCATGACAGACGTTGCAACACACAAGCCGTTCAGCCGGGAGACCCGGGTGTCGATCGGCTTCATCAATTGGGCGCACGCGATGGATCACTACGTCCTGCTGATCTATCCGACGGTAGTGATCGGGCTGGAGGCGGTCTACGCCCGCACCTATGGCGAACTCATCGCGCTCTCGACGGCGGCTTTCATCTCGTTCGGAGTGTTCTCGCTGCCCGCCGGCTGGCTCGGCGATCACTGGAGCCGCCGCAATATGATGGTGCTGTTCTGGTTCGGTTGCGGGGTATCGCTGTTCGCGGCGGGCCTGGCTCCAAATCTGGTCACGCTCGCGATTGCGCTCGGCGCGCTCGGAATGTTCGCGGCGATCTATCATCCGGTTGGCATGTCGATGCTGATCGAGGCCTCGAAGGCGCGGGGCCGAACACTCGCGTTCAACGGGGTCTGCGGCAATCTGGGTGTTGCGCTGGCGGCCGGGATCACCGCGCTGATCGCGAGCTATCTCGGCTGGCGCATGGCCTTCTTCGTCCCTGGCGTGGTCTGCATCGTCACCGGGTTCGTCTATATGTGGGCGGAGCGGGAGGACATCACCGGCAGAAGCGCGCGCAAGACCAATCCGGATGTGCGTCTGGGCCGCACCGCCACCTTCATCGTCTTCGGGCTGTTTATCGTCATCGCGCTCGGTGCGGGCCTCGCCTTTAACGTCATCACGGTCGCATTGCCGAAAGTCATCGATGAACGCGCCGGACAGGGACTGTCGCTGGTTGCGGTCGGTGGCATCGCGACCGCAGTGTTCGTAGTCGGCGGGATTGCGCAGCTAGCGGTGGGGCGGCTGGTCGAATGGTTTCAGCCGCACATTCTGTTCGTGTTCATCACGCTTCTGTTGTTCGCCGGCGCCGCCTGGTCGGTGGTTGCGACCGGACCGATGCTGCTGGTCGCGCTCGCTCTGGCCATGGCCGGGGTCTATGCCCAGGTGACGGTCAACGACATCGTGCTGGCCCGCTACACAGCCGATGCCTGGCGCGGGCGGGTTTACGCCGTGGGCTATTTCCTCGTCTTCGTCACCGCCGGGGTCGCGGTCGCCTCGATCGCTTTCCTGCATGCTCGCGGCGGCTTCGACCTGGTGCTGCTTTTCACCGCCGGAATCTGCCTGGTGTTCTTCTTGGCGACACTCGGTCTTGCCGCCATGGTTTCGGGTGCGGAAGTGCGCAAGCCGATGGCGGTGCCGGCGGAATAGTCACGGCTCGGCCGGACGGAATTCGTCGGCGCCGGCGTCACGGCGCAGTGTCTCGATTTCGGCCTGCATGCGCTTCATGTTCTCGAACAGGCGCTTTGCGCTGAGCTGCATGAAGTAATAGCCGAATTTCGGATTCTGGAAGAACAGCTGCCGCACCTGGTCGTAGGAAATGGCAAGGATTTGCCCGCCATCGACGCAGATCGCGGATTGCGTGCGCACCTTGTCCGGCGACAACATGCCGAGTTCGCCGACGACTTCGCCTGGCGGAATATGGATACCGAGTTCGGGAATGCGCAGGCTGCCGGACATGATAAAGATGATCTCATTGGCGGCGTCGCCTTTTCGGAACAGCACTTCGCCGGGCATTATGTCGCGGGTCGTCGTAAACGGCCTGATCCAGTTCATGTCGAGGTCGCCATCGTTTGAAGCCTCGACCTCCCGGACCAGTGTGAGCATCTGCCGCAATCGCCAGATATTCAGCGGCAGCAACGCGACGTGGAGCACCAGCACTGGATAGGCCGGGTGCAGGTATCCATAGGCGATAAACAGAAAGTTGCTTGCGATGGCGACGATGCGCAGCGGCACCATGGTCTTTGTATAAAAGGTGGCAAAGACCAGTGCCGCGGCGAAATAGCCGAGCCATTCGGTGGGTTGAAGTCCTCCGAAATGGCTGACGAAATCTTCAATATTCATGGCAATCCCCTTAAGGCCGGACAAAACTGACCGCCTTCGGGCCGCCGTTCAACGGGAATTTGCACCACTCCCGTCTTCGCACAGCAGCGATACGCTACCCGGGCTGCGCCCCTGTGAATTGCCCCTCCGCTACCGGGTCATGGCTCGGCGGGCTGGAATGCTCCGGTAGGACTTCGATGAAAATTTTGGAATGATCGCGAGGGGCAGGCCAGATTCCCCGAGGCAAAGACCCGTGACAGTTGCGACCAGGCGCCGATGAGCGGTTTCAGTGCGGTACGGCTTGATCGACCGGCATTTGAACCACCCGGCCTCTGGCACTGACAGAGAGGCATGGCGGTCTTGAATTCCCGCTTCGGCTCACCATATGGGATGAAGCAGCGTCGAGTGAAAAGCTCCGCCGCTTAGGGCCACGAATGTTGTAGGTGACGCCGGATGTACGCGCACCCGCTCATTTCGTGGCTTTTTGCTGCCCGCTGCATCAGTGCTTCGTCATCGGCGACGGCGCGGGAACAATCCGGGGCGGCCGTGTCGCGAGTTCAGCTTCGAGCCGAGCGATATTGTCGAACAAGCGCTTGCTGGTGAGCTTGAGGAAGCCGAGACCAAATTCCGGGTTCTGATAATATAGTTCTTCGAACTTCTCGTAGGCGAGCGACAATACTTCGCCGTCATCGATCGAGATCAGCGTCGCGGTTCGCACGCCGTCCGGCGAGAGGAGCCCCAGTTCGCCGACCACGGCTCCAGGTTCGAGCATGATGCCGATCTCCTGCAACTGGTAGCGGCCGCTCACCACGAGATACATGGCCTCGGCGATATCGCCCTTGCGGAAGATCACCTGGCCCTTTTTCGTCTTGCGCCGTGTCATGAATGGCTGAAGCCACGTCATGTCGAGATCGGATCGCGCGGCGCGCTGGGTGCGCCGGATCAGCTGCCGCATTTCATGCACCCGGTAAAGATTTAGCGGCAGCACGATGCAATTGAGCACGATCGTCGGCCAGATACCGGCCAGCCCGGCATAGATCAGAAACAGCACATTGGTGACGATGCCCACGACCCTGAGCGGGATCATGGTCTTCATCCAGTATTGCACCACCGTGAGAACGATGCCTGCGGTCGCCGCAGCTTGGGCAATCAGCGGAATTTCCATATCGTGCTCCAGGCCGGCTGCCTCTGCCGGCTCCCGGCGCACTATCGCCGCTCGGCGCCCTTTCGATCAACTCCGGCGGACAGCCTCTCGATCAGCGCCATTGCCGCAGCCGGCGCCCGGACCTTCCCTTCGTGGATAAAGTAGACGAAGACGTCGCGGGCCTGTTTCTTCGGCGGCGACGGCGTGTCGACGCAGGGCAGGTCTTCGGGCGCGCCGCCCTGAGCCCATAGCTTGGCGCGTGCGGCCCAGGCATCGAGCGCCTTGGGCTGATAGCCGGTCTTGATCGAGTCCTGGCCCTTCTGCAGGCGTGCATAGACGAAATCCGACGTCACATCGGCGATGGCCGGATAGGTGGCGTGCTCGGAAAAGCAGACCGCGACCCCGAACCGCCGCAGCAGCGTCGCAAAGCCCGGGACACGGAAGCTGTCGTGACGCACCTCGACCACATGACGAAGCTTGCGGCCGTCGAACTCGGCCGGGAGCAGTTCCAGAAACCGCCCGAAATCGGCCTCGTCATATTTCTTGGTGGGTGCAAATTGCCACAGCAGCGGACCCAGCCGGTCACCCAATTCGCCGACGCCAGAATTGAGGAAGCGCTTGATGGAATCGCCGGCGTCCGCGAGCACGCTGCGGTTCACCGCAAAGCGCGGGCCCTTGAGGGAGAATACGAAACCATCCGGAACCTCCGACGCCCATTTGCGGTAACTCGCCGGGCTTTGCGTGCGATAAAAGGTGCCATTGATCTCGATCGAGGTCAGGTGGCTGGCGGCGTAGCGCAACTCCTGGGCGTGGGGCAGGCCCTTGGGATAGAACTCGCCACGCCAGGGCGCGAAGGTCCAGCCGCCGATTCCGGTGTAAATTCGTCCCTGTTTGGCAGCCATTCCAGCATTCCTCGGAGGTTAAGTCAGACCATTCTACCGCCGGACTCCGTGCAAACTGGATTGTGCGGCAGCCTGAGACGTGGCTTAAGGCAACGATACATTTTTCAAAGCCGGGGGACATCCATGCGCCTATCCATCATCGCCACCTTCGTCGCAGCCGCGTCGCTGTCGGTCGCTGCCACCTCGGCCGAGGCTCAAGGCCGTGTCCGCGCCGGTGGGCTGTCCTGCAAGCTGTCACCGACGGTTGGCCTGATCATCGGTTCGCGCCAGCAGATCCAATGCACGTTCACCCCCAGCACCGGCGGGCGCGTGGAATATTACAGCGGGCATATCGGGCGGCTTGGGCTCGATCTCGGCGTCACCGGTGGCGGCCGTATGATCTGGGGCGTCTTAGCTCGCACCACCAAGCTGCCGCCGCGCACGCTCGCCGGTACCTATGTTGGCGCCAGCGGTGATGCGTCGGTCGGCGTTGGCGGCGGTGCCAATGTTCTGGTCGGCGGCTCAAACCGGACCATCTCTCTGCAGCCTCTGTCGCTGCAGGGGCAGGTCGGTGTCAATCTGGCGCTGGGCGTCGCCCGCATGACGCTGCGGTAGTCAGAAGTCCGAACGCCGAAGGTCGAAGGGGCCGCTCACGCGGCTCCTTCGCGTTTGCGGATCAGGCGCCGGGCACGCTTCCGGGCGGCAGGAAGTCGACCTCATGCGCGGCCGAGACGCGCACGACTTCCTCGGGGTCGGTCATGTTGTGCAGCAACTCGAACAACTCCTTCAGCTTGCGCGAGGGCGAGACCCAGAACAAGGCGCGGGTCGGCTTGTCGGTCTTGTTGTAATAGCCGTGCGGCAGGCCCATCGGCATGCGGACCAGATCGCCGGGGCCAGCCTTCACCCATTGGCCGTCGAGATACAGGTCGAACGTGCCTTCCAGCATGTAGATGAATTCGTCCTGCGTCGGATGGATATGCGGCGGCACGAAGGTGCCGGGCGGGTCCAGCGTCTCGAACGAGAACGACGTCGCGCAGTTCGATTTCTCATAATAAGTGTGGCCGAGAATGTTCCAGACGGCCGGCGCGGTGCTCTTTCCGGCAGGCGTGATGCCGGGTGCGAGTTTTATCTCTGACATACTGTCGTCTCCTGTTGGCAGTTTGTGAGTTAGGCGGCGGCCGCAAGGGCGGGATCGGCGAACAGCGGCACGATGGTGGCGGGTTCATCAAAGCCCTGCGCCACCTTGTCCGCAAGCTCCTGTTTGCCCGATGCGCGCGCCAGGAGATCGACGACGTGCGGCGGCGGCGGCATCAGGATCATGTTGCTCCAGTTGGTCGAGGCTTCGACCCGGCTGAACGCGGTTTCGAAGGTTGCGGTCATCCAGTCCGGATCGAAAGTGCCGCTGCCGCGCTTGATGATGGCGTCGAGATAGATCGTGGCAGCCTTCATCGCGTTGTTGGAGCCCTGGCCGACGAT
>JAEZBA010000543.1 GCA_023430245.1 Pseudomonadota bacterium | reverse complement strand
GAACGGCACCACCAGGCCGTCCATCGGCGCGTCGCAATTGACCAGATCGATCCGCTTGAAGGCAATGCGGATGTCGCCGCCGGTCGAAACCAGCGTATGCCGGTAGGTGCCGGCAAAGATGCGCTGCTCCTCGCGGCGATATTCCACGATCATGAATTTGGAGCGGACTTCGGTGTTGAGACCATCGCTGTCTTCGATCGTGACATTGGTCACGATGCGGCTGGTGCGCGAGCGCGGCTCCTGCGAATAGATGCGCGGCGAGGCGAGGCGCCGCACCCGTGTCTCCAGCAGCCGGCGGTCGTCATACATCAGCGACACGGTGTCGAGCGCGCTTGCCTGATTGGGTTCGCTCGGCACCCAGTAATGGGCTTCGGCCGTGAACAGCGCCAGCCATTCGTCGAACCGCGCCTCGTCGAGCAGGCGCGCCTCGTGAATGAGGAAATCCTCGGCATCGGCGCGGGAGAGCGCGCTTGCGGTCTTGCGGGCGGTTGCGGTCATGCGCTGGCCTTCATTTCGTTCGCACTGGCCGTTTCGCCCAGCATATAGCCGCGCCAGGCGTCGAACATGTTGCGGATATAGACCTCACTGGTGGAGTTCTTGCCCTTCAGCCCGCCATGTTCGTCGCGCGCGTCGCTGGTATAGCCGCGGCCGATCTCGATCCATTCGGCGCCTTCGCTCGCAAGGCCGATGCCGACACGGTTGTAGATTTCCAGGTCGTCGGTCAGCACCAGCGAGCCGGTGCCGTTGACGATATTGGCGAAGGCGATGGTGTTGCGGAACATCTGCTCCGGCGCACCCTTGAGCCTGAAATTGTAGGTGCAGACCAGCGTGCGATTGACCGCGAGCGGGTGGATGACCCGCAGCTGCTGGAACGAGCTCATGAAGGACAGGTTCGGATAGAGGTTGGAATTCCAGCGCCGCACTTCGAGGATGCGCTTGACCTCGTCCTTGCCCTTCTTCGCTTCCAGGGTCGCGATGTATTCGCGAAACAGCGGGTCTTCCATCGACGCGATCAGCTTCTTGTCGTCGTGATAGTCGCCCAGATAGGAATGCCCGTTCGGATAGGTCCAGATGCCGACCTGATTTTCCCAGAACGAATAGGGCGCGCCGTTCTGGCGCATCTGACGGATGGCGATTTCGCCGGTGCCGTCGGAATAGACCTCGTCGCTCTGCTGCTGCGCCGCGTCGATCGACGAGCGATGCGTGAACCACGGATGTGCGGCGTCGCACAGGTTTTCCAGATAGAGCTTCCAGTTGGCGTTGTAGACATGGCGGAACACGCCGCCGGCCATCTCGATCTCACCATCCGGCGCGCGGTCGACCATGTCGTCGATCGAGGTCGCCATATGGCCGAGATGCTCTTTCAGGCTTTTGCCTTCCGCCGTCTGGCTGATGAAGATGAAGCCGCGATAGCTTTCGACGCGCGGCACCTGCGTCATCGCGGTGCGCGGGCTCTTGGTGTCGAAATCCTGCGGATAGCCGTGATTGAGCGGCACCGCCTTCAGCCGGCCGTCGAGGTGATAGGTCCAGCCGTGATAGACACACTGGAATTCCTTGGCGTGGCCGCAATCCGACGCCACCACCATCGCGCCGCGATGTGCACATTGATTGTGCAGCACCCGTAGCTGGCCACTCTCGTCGCGCGTCACCACCATGGCCTTGCGGCCGACCTGCGTCAGGAAATAGTCGCCGGGATTGCGCACCTGGCTTTCATGGCCGACATAGAGCCATGCATGGCCGAAGATGCGCTCCATCTCGAGGTTGAAAATCTCCGGATCGGTGTAGAGTTTGCGGTGAACGCGCGCGGGCTGTACCGCAGATGCGAGATCGTTCGGTGTCGGCACGATAGAGCCTCCGGACGTTTGGAATTGGAATTGAGCTAAACGATACTGCGGAGTATCGTTTGCGGCAAGCAGGGAATCGACCCAGGTGACACTCGTGCTGGAAAAATCCGCAGGCCCGGGCCGAAGCGGTCTCTCGGACAAGAAGCGCGAGGCGATCCTGAAGGGCGCCAAGGCGGTGTTTCTCAAGCACGGCTTCGGCGATGCGAACATGGATGAGGTCGCGGCGGTTGCCGGCGTGTCGAAAATGACGGTGTACCGCCATTTCGGCAGCAAGGAGGAGCTGTTCGCCGGCGTCATCACCGAATCCTGCCAGCAACTCGTCAGTGACGAAATCGAGGAGGTGTTCGCGCTGCCGATCCGCGAGGCGCTGCGCGCTTACGCGCGCAAGATGACGGATATCTTCTTTGCGCGCGACACCGCGGAACTGCACCGCATCGTCATCGCCGAGTGCCGGCGTTTTCCGAAGCTCGGCCGCCTATTCTACGACACCGGACCGCAGGCCTGTATCGATCCGCTGGAGGCGTTTTTCGTCCGGCACAGGAACGACTCCGCGCTGAAGGTGAGCGATCCGCATCGCGCGGCCGAGGAGTTTCTGGAATTGCTGCGCGGCTATTCGCACCTGAAGATGCTGCTCGGCATCGACAAGGGGCCGAGCGCGCGCGATGTCGAGGCGCGGATCGGAGCGGCGCTGCGGCATGTGATGGTGTGAGGGGTTTCACCCTCCCCCTCCAGGGGAGGGTGGAGAAAGCACGCGGCCATGAGGCGTCAGATCCCGCCGGCCGCGCGTTTTGGCATGTAATGCAGCACCCGCATCTCGGCCAAGATCACCAGCAGATAGGCAACGCCACCGACCAGCGTGAGCATGATGATGGTGACGAACACCATTGCGGTGTTGCCCTGTCCCTCGCCGAACGAGAGCAGGTAGCCAAGCCCCGAATTACCGCCGACCAGTTCGCCGACCACGACGCCGATCACCGCCAGCGTCGAGCCGATCCGAAGCCCCGCGAACAGCGGCGGCAGCGAGGCCGGAAACTCGATCTTCCAGAAAATCTGCGATCGCGTCGCCTTGAACGAACGCGCGAGATTGATCAGGTCGGGATCGACGCCGCGCACGGCGGTCAGCACGTTGACCATCACCGGAAAGAACACGATCAGGATCGCGACCAGGATCTTCGGATAGATCGTGAATCCCATCCACAGGATGAACAGCGGCGCGAACGCGATCTTCGGCGCGATCTGCAGCGCGAGAATATAGGGAGAGAGAGCGAATTCCGCGGTTGGCGACATGCCGAGCAGGTAACCCATCAGCGCGCCGAGTAGACTGCCGAGGATGAAGCCGACCAGCACCTCGAAGGCAGTGATGCCGGTGTGATAGGGGAGCGCCGTGACGCTCCACATCCGCAGGAATTCCTTCCAGGTCGCCGACATCGGCGGAACGATATAGGGCGGGATATTCAGCAAGCCCGGCCCCCATTCCCAGGCGACCAGAAAGACGATCAGCATCGCTACGCTCGCGATGGTGCCGCGGCGGACGAGGGCGGAACGGTCGGCATCCATCAGGCCGGCTCCTTCTGCGCATCTTCCTGAGACGTCTCTTGGGCGGCATATTCGCCGATATCGAGCTTGTCCATCAGCCGCGCGACATAGCCGGCGACCTTGGGGTCTCGCCGCCGCTTCAGCGGATGGTCGCGTTCGGGGATATCGATGACGATCTCGTCGATGATGCGGCCCGGCCGCTTGCTCATCACCAGCACCCGATCCGACAGGATCACGGCTTCGAGCAGATCGTGGGTGATGAGCAGGGCTGTCTTCCTGGCCTTCATCAGCGTCTGCGCCAGGTCGTGCTGCAGCATGATGCGGGTTTGCGCATCGACCGCGGAGAACGGTTCGTCCAGCAGCAGCACTGACGGATCGACCGCGAGCGTGCGGGCGAGCGCGGCGCGCTGGCGCATGCCGCCGGACAACTGGTGCGGGTAGCGTTCGGCGAATTCGCCGAGCTTGAAGGCCTGCAGCAATTCGCGCGCCTTCTTTCGGCTCTCGGTGGCATCGAGATTGCGGATTTCGGTGCCCAGCATCACGTTCTGCTCGATGGTGCGCCACGGCAGCAGCAAATCCTTCTGGAGCATGAACGCGACGTGGTCGTTCGGCCCCTCGACCCGTTCGCCGTCCACATAAGCTTCGCCAAGGCTCGGCGAGTAGAGCCCTGACCCGATATTGAGCAATGTGCTCTTGCCGCAGCCACTCGGGCCGATCAGCGATACGACCTCGCCGTCGGCCACCGAGAAGTCGACGTCCTCGATAGCGGTGAAAGTGGCGCCTTTTGCGCCCGCGAAGCGCATCGTAACCTTGCGATATTCGAGCCGCTTCATGCGAGGACTTTCGGCTGGCTGAGAGAGTGCATGGGCGACACCGAGAGCAAACTTCGGACCAATTGTTAGGCTGCGGGCAGCATAGCGCAAAACGAGACTGTCGAGTATAGTAAGACTTATCCGAGGGTGTCACGCCCGCGGGAATGGGGCACAACGACACAAGCACCACCGTGAGGGATATTCAGTCCATGACCGCTTCCAGACCATCCGCCATCACCCGAAGGCTGGCCGTCGCCGCTTTGGCCGCAGCCCTCGGTACCGGGTTTGCAGCGCCCCAGGCGCTGGCACAGGAAAAGGTGACCTATCTGTTTCCCGCGCCGCCGATCCTTCCGGCCTTCGCGCCGCTGCAGCTTGCCAAGGGCAAGGGCTATTTCAAGGATGTCGGACTGGACGTCGACTTTCAGGTGGCGCGCGGCGGCGTCGAAGTGGCGAAGATGGTCGGTGCTGGCAACGCGCCGATCGGCGGCATCGTCGGCGATGGCCCGATCATGGTGCGCGCCAATGGCGTGCCAGTGAAGATCGTCGCGCTGTTCGGCGGCAAGGGCTTCATGCAGACGGTGGTGCGCGAGGATGCCGGCATCGAGAAGCCGGCCGACCTGAAGGGCAAGACGCTGACCGTGCTGTCGTTCCAGGACACCACTTTCTATGCGCTGATCGGTCTGCTCGCGAGTGCCGGGCTGACGCAGAACGACGTGAATGTGCAGCAGGCCGGCCCGACCGGCGTGTGGGAATCGGTCGCCACCGGCAAGTCGCAGGGCATGGCGGGCGTGCCGGACTGGCTGGCGCTGGTTCAGGCCACCGGCACCAAGGTCAAGGTGATCCCGACCGATCAATATTTCCCGCATCTGGCGCAGGGCATCGCGGTTTCTGACGAGATGATCAAAAAGAACCCGCAGATGATCCAGAAATTCGTCAGCGCGGCGATGCGCGGCATGAAGGACGTGATGGATAATCCGGAGCAGGCGGGGGCCGACTTCGTGAAATTCGTGCCGACCTGGCAGGGCAAGGAGCAGGTCGTCAAGGACGCGCTGAATTACTACGCGAAGAACGTCTATGT
>JAEZBA010000537.1 GCA_023430245.1 Pseudomonadota bacterium | reverse complement strand
TCCAGACGCTGATCCGCAATATCGAAACGCCGTTCAAGTGGGCGTTGCTCGGCCGCGAGCCGCTGGCGCGCTGGACCGCCGGGCGCGTCACGCTGCTGGGTGACGCTGCGCACCCGACGCTGCCGATGATGGCGCAGGGCGCGAATATGGCGATCGAGGACGGTGTGGTGCTGGCCCGCTGTCTCGACGCCTATGACATGCCGGCCGCATTGCAGGCCTACGAAGCCGCGCGGCTGGACCGCACGTCGCGGCTTGTGCGCGCGGCCAACGACAATGCCAGCCGCTTCCACAACCCCGCACTCGGTAATGCGCAAGGCGCCGCGCGCTACGTCGACACCGAGTGGCAGGAAGCCAAGGTCAAGCAGCGCTATGACTGGGTGTTCGAATACGACCCGGTCAAGATCGCGGTCTGACCGCACAATATCTATTGCTCGGACTTGTCGCCGTAGCCCGTGGTGTTCTGCCGCGTCGTGCCGTCGTGAATGTCGATTGTCGGCTGCGGCGCGCCTGACGTTTGTTGCTGGCTTGGCGAGGTGCCCCCTGTAGTTCCAGGAACTCCGAAAGTCACCAGCATTGCAATCGCGCCCACGATGAGGATTGCGCAAAACGCCGCAAATCCGATCCACATCCCGGTGCGGGCGCGGCGGTCAGGCGGATTTCTTTCGATCATGGCATCGGCTCTCGCTGTCGGTCTCGACAGAGACAACGCCAGCCTGCCGGTCATGTTCCGCTGCACCGGCCGATGCGGACCGGAGCCCACGGCGTCAGATCGACAGAAACCAGGTGATCGCCGCCACGTTCACGAGGTCGACAAAGAAGGCCGATACCAGCGGCAGGATGATGAAGGCATTCGGCGACGGGCCGTAATGCTTGGTGGTCGCCGTCATGTTGGCAATCGCCGTCGGCGTCGCGCCGAGTGAGAGGCCGGTGAAGCCGCCACTCAGCACCGCGGCCTGATAATCCTTGCCGAGCGCCGGAAACACCACCAGCAGGATATAGACTGCCGCCACCAGCGCCTGCAGCGTAACGACAATCAGCAACGGGCCCGCGACTTGCGCGAGCGTCCATAGCTGCATGCTCATCAGCGACATCGCAAGAAAGATCGACAGCGCATAGCTGGACAGAAGATCGAGAGATGCCGTTCCCGCTGGCCACGGCCAGCGCGGGAACATCACCGGCACGGTGTTGGACAGCACGATCCCCATGATCATGCAGGGCACAAATAGCGGCAGCTTGATCGTGGAGACGCTGGTGATCCAGTCATGCGCCAGATAGCCGAGAATGACGGCGATGTTGACGACCAGCATGGCCCGCATCACGCCCATCTTGTCGATCGGAGCGGTGTCGGCCTGTACCGCGATTTCGCCCGGCGCGACTTCCGCAGGCCCGGGCCGTGCACCCCGCTTCTCGATCAGATATTTCGAGATCGGACCGCCGAGCACGCTTGCGACAATCAGTCCGATCGTGGCGACGGCGATGCCGGTTTCCATCGCCGCCGGGAAGCTGTGCTGCTCGGCAATGATCGGCGCCCACGCGATCGTGGTGCCATGGCCACCGACCAGCGCGACCGAACCCATCATCACGCCCGCGGCCGAGGGCAGATCGAACAGGAAGGCTCCGGCCCGGCCGACACCATTCTGCAGGAAAACGTAGGCTACGGTGAGCAAGCACAGGATCAACAAAACGCGGCCGCCCGCGGCGAGCGCCGAAAGCCGCGCATTCACCCCCACGGTCGCGAAGAAGATCACCAGCAGCCGGTCGCGGGTCGAGAGATCGAATCCGATCTCGACCTGGAACAGCATGTAGATCAGCCAGATCGCGATGGCCGCGAGAAAGCCACCGGTGACCGGCTCCGGAATGTTGAAGCTGCGCAGCAATGCAACGCGCTGCGTGATCATCACACCCGCGAGATAGACCACGATCCCGACCGTGAGCGCCAGAAAATCGGGTGCGATGAGACGTGTCGTGCCTTCGGTCATGCTGGTTCGTCTGCTACAGCGCGACAACCTGCACGGACACGTTCATATGACTTAACGCATTCGCGGGACCGTCCCACGTTCCCGACACCGGAGAGGCCTTTTCCTGCGCGCGGGACACCGCCACCGCGATGTGCTCGCTGCCCGCCATCTTGTTGTTGGTCGGGTCGAAGCCGTGCCATCCGGCGCCGGGAATGTATATCTCGGTCCATGCATGGGTGGCGCCATGCTGGCCTTCGGCCATCTGGATATAACCGCTGACAAAGCGCGCACCGAAGCCCCAATGCCGCGCGGCCTCCATCATCAGAACCGCATAATCGCGGCATGAGCCGGTGCCGCGTGCCAGCGTGTCGCAGGGCGTCTGCACGCCAGCCTCGTCTCGGTTGTTGTAGGTCAGCGACTTGTAAATATGGCTGTTGAGATCGTTCAGCAGGTCGAAGGTCTCGATCGCCCGGCCCGGCTGATAAAGCGCCTGCAGCCAGTCGCGCAGCTTCGATCCATCGTAGGGGTAGCTCGGCAACCGGTATTGCACCAGTTCGATCTGCTCCTCGGGCGCATATTGAAACGGAAACAGCCGTGCACTCGGGTCGATCAGGCATTCGATCGGATTATCGCGCAGGTAATCGATATCCGCCTCGCCCAGGATGCGGAGCACCGGCGACGGTTCGGAAAAGGTCAGGATGGCGATGGAATTGTTGTAGATGTCGCGCAGCCAGCGCACCTCCGGTGTCGGCTCGACGTCCAGCCGGCCGGCCACGATACGCACGTCGTGCCCTTCGCGCGGCCGCATCATGATGCGATGCGGACCGAACGCGACCGGCGTGTTGTAGTGA
>JAEZBA010000532.1 GCA_023430245.1 Pseudomonadota bacterium | reverse complement strand
TTCAGTAGCGAGGTCTGGCCGTCGATCGCGACAACTTGTCCGACATAGCCGAGCGCCTGCGTCGACTGCGCGGTCTTCTGCAGCGCGACCAGCGTCTCGAGGTGAGTGTTCGACTTGAGCTGTTGCTCGACCTGCGCGAACTGCACGAGCTGCTGGGTGAACTGGTTGGTGTCCAGCGGATCGAGCGGGTTCTGATGCTTCAATTGCGTTGTCAGCAATTGCAGGAACTGGGTGAAATTGCTCGCCAGCGTGTCGTTTGCGGTAGTCGATGTCGCGCTATTATTGATCGCGGCTGCGACGGTGCTGGTTCCTGAAATGGTGGACATGCTGATCGTCCTTTCGGTCAGACTCGAATATCGATGCCGCCGCGCGCGCCGAGGAGCCGCGCATAACCGTTTGCCGCTTCGCTTGGTGCCACCTCGGCTTCGTGAATCATCGCACGGGTGCCGCGCGACTCATCGTCGGCGTCGCGGTGTTGCGCGAAGCCCTGATCGCGCAGCGAGAATTCCAGCGAATTGTCGGACGTCTTCAGTCCCGCTTGCTGCAGAGCGCGTTCGAGCGTTGACTGGTCGCGGCGCAGAAGGTCATAGGTGTCGCTGCGCTCGATGACGAGCCGCGACTTGACGTTGCCCTCGCGGTCGACGTCGAGGCGGACATCGATGCGGCCGAGCTCCGGTGGATCGAGCCGGATCTCAAATCGCGAATTGCCGGCGCGGGCCTGGCTGGCGATTTCGACGGCGATTGCATCGACAGGGACGGGCTGCGCGGCGCTGACCGGCATGGCGTGCGTCGTTGCGGCTTGCGCTACGGCCACATGACCGGGGGCAGGGGTGGCCAGTTGAGGGGAAGGTGCCGCCGGATCGCCGCCGGGCCGAGTTGTCGGCGCGGGGTCATTCGCTATGGCCGCGGTGTCCGGGCGCAAATCCGGCGTGCCGGGTTTCGCTTCCTGGCGGGCTGGCGCAGACTGTGACGTCGTCTCGGCCGGTGTCCCGGCCGGCTGCGTTCGCTTCGGCGCCTCCGCCGGCGATGCCGTTGCCTCGGTGTCCGCCATATCGGTTCCAGACAGCAGCGGGTCGGCGGCGTCCGCGCTATCGTTGCCGGCATCGTCGGTCGTGGCCTCTGCCGCCGCCTTGATGATCGGCCCGGCCATCGCGGTTTGCGCCGGAGCCTGGGTGTTTGCCGCCACCGGCTTCGCCGGTTCGGCCGTCGCCTCAATGTCCGGAACCGCTCCTTCCGCCGGCTTGGTCGCCGCAGGCGCGTCGGCGGGATTTGCTTCCGGCAAGGCTGCCGGTGCCGCAGCGGCTTGCGCTGATACGTCGACAGCGACTGCCGGTGCCGCTACGGGATCGGCCGCCGGGATAACCGGCGCGACGAGTGCAGTGTCAGGCGCTTCCGGGGTGGGGGCCTCGGGAAGTACCACCGCGCCCGCGACCAGCGCTTCTTCCCCCGCACCTTCAACCATTGCCGCCGGCGCGGCTTCGTCCGGTTGCAGCGTCAGTTCCATCCACAAGGGTGCGGTGGGGATCGTGGCCCCCGCGGCTTCGTTCGTCGCCGCTACCGGTTCGGCCGGCAAAGAGGCGGCTTCGTTCGCCGAAGACGGGGCGGCAGTCGTGTTCGCTGTCGAAGCAGTCGTGTTCGCTGCCGGCGTGTCGGACGCAGCTTGCGGCTTCTCTGCCGGATTCACCCGATCGCGGGCTCGGGTCTGATTGGCGGACTGTTTGGGCGCGGGGTCAGCCTCGTCCATCAAGGCGGCAAAGCCGCCTGGTTCCGAGCGCATTCCCGTCGGGCGGATGGCGCGCTCGGGCTTGGCGGATCGAGGCGAAACGGCGGATGCTTCAGGCACGACACTGGTCACTGACAACTCCGGAGACATTCCAAGAAGAGGCGGCAGGCTGCTTGTTGAAAGCTTTGCAAGCCCCACGCCAGCGCGTTCGGCATAAAAAATCATGCAAAATCAACGCTCTCTGACTGCCGTCAGAGCCCGAAACCGGCAAGCTCCGCCGCCACCCGGCAGGAAATTCCTATTGGGCTCCCTATATGTGCTGCGATTGCCTCGGGCGGCGATCCGCCTGTACAAGCGGGCGGGGGACGGCCTTCGGTAGCCGGTCATCCAGGGAGTGCGGCCGAAGCCGCGATCATCATGCTCAATTCGCTCGGTCTCGACAGCCGTCCGCAGGATACCCGCGTCGTGGTGGCGATGTCGGGCGGGGTGGATTCGTCCGTTACCGCGGCCTTGCTCGCAGCCGAGGGTTATGACGTGGTCGGCGTGACCCTGCAGCTTTACGATCATGGCGAGGCGACCCATCGCAAGGGTGCCTGCTGTGCCGGGCGCGATATCCACGATGCGCGCAGCGTCGCGGCGTCGCTCGGCATTCCGCATTACGTCCTCGATTACGAGAGCCGCTTCAAGGAAGAGGTGATCGACCGTTTCGCCGAAAGCTATGTCGCGGGAGAAACCCCGGTGCCCTGCATCTCCTGCAACCAGTCGATCAAGTTTCGTGATCTGCTCGATACTGCGAAGGATCTGGGCGCGCAGGTGATGGCGACCGGTCATTATATTTCTTCGCGCGCCCTGCGGGACGGCGGCCGTGGTCTGTTCCGCGCCCGCGAAGAAGAGCGCGACCAGAGCTATTTCCTGTTCGCCACCACCCGCCAGCAGCTCGACGTGCTGCGCTTTCCGCTCGGCGATCTGACCAAGTCGCAGACGCGCGAGGTGGCGCGCAAGTTCGGACTTTCGGTCGCCGACAAGGACGACAGCCAGGATATCTGCTTCGTGCCGCAGGGCCGCTACACCGATATCATCGAGAAGCTGATGCCGAATGCGGCCGATGCCGGCGACATCGTCGATATCGACGGCAAGGTGCTGGGCCGCCACCACGGCATTATTCATTTCACCGTCGGACAGCGGAAGGGGCTTGGCGTGGCCGCCGGGTACCCGCTTTACGTGGTGAAGCTCGATCCCGCGACGCGGCGGGTGATCGTCGGCCCGCGCGATGCGTTGCGGACGCGGCGGATCGCGCTGCGAGAGGTGAACTGGATCGGCGACGGCACGATCGAGGAGGCGCTGGACGGTGGTCGCCGCGAGGTGTTCGTGAAAGTGCGCTCGACGCGACCGCCGCAGCCGGCCTGGCTGACGCGGAGCGGGGCGGGCATCGGGGTCGAACTGATCGATGGCGAAGATGGCGTCGCGCCCGGACAGGCCTGCGTTTTTTACGACGCGCCCGAGGGCCAGTCGCGGGTGCTCGGCGGCGGCTTCATCCAGAGCACGCTGTCGATGACGCACGCTGCGCGCATCGACAATGCCGGCATCGCCGCGGCTTCGCCTGCGAGTTGAGACGCACATGGCGGGGGAACTCGATACAGCCACGATCACCAAGGCCTATGCGCGCTGGGCGCCGGTCTACGACATCGTCTTCGGCGCGGTGTTCGACAAAGGCCGGCGCTCGTCGATCGAGGCAGCCGAACGCATCGGCGGCCGGGTGCTCGAAGTGGGCGTCGGCACCGGGATTTCGCTGCCTGACTACAAGCGCACGACCAAACTCGTCGGCATCGACATTTCTGAACCGATGCTGCGCAAGGCGCTCGGGCGCAAGCGTGAACTGAAGCTCGACAATGTCGAGGCGCTGTCGGTGATGGATGTCGGCCATCTCGGCTTTCCGGATGAATCCTTCGACGTGGTGGTGGCGCAATATGTCATCACCGCGGTGCCGGACCCGGATGCCGCGCTCGACGAGTTCGCCCGCGTGCTGAAGCCGGGTGGCGAGATCATTCTGGTCAACCACATCAGCGCCGAGGGCGGATTGCGGCGGACGTTCGAACTGCAATTCGCACCGATCGCGCGGCGGCTTGGCTGGCGTCCGGAATTCGAATGGGCGCGGCTGCAGGCCTGGATCGACCGCAATCCGCACATG
>JAEZBA010000502.1 GCA_023430245.1 Pseudomonadota bacterium | reverse complement strand
CGACCTGCCGGTGCTGACCCACACCTACGAGACCCGCGCGCAGCTTGCGAAAGCGCGCACGGCTTATGACAAGTTCGGCGGCTCCTATGTGCGCTACATGCGCGAGATCGGTCTGCTCACGCATCGCACCACGCTGGCGCATGGCGTCTACCTGTCGCGGCCGGAGATCGACGAACTGGCCAAGGCCGGTGCCGGCGTGGTGCACAACCCGCTGGCCAATCTGAAGCTCAAGAACGGCACCGCGCCGCTGATCGATTTCAAGCGCGCCGGCGTCAATCTCGCGCTCGGTTGCGACAATTGCAGCTGCAGCGACTGCCAGAACCTGTTCCAGGCGATGAAGACGTATGCGCTGCTGGCGCAGGGCATGGACGGCGAGGCGTCCAACGTCTTCGCCTGCGACGCGATCGATGCTGCGACCGTGGGAAGCGCACGGGCGGTCGGGTTGTCCGGTCAGGTCGGCGATCTGAAAGCCGGCATGAAGGCCGATCTGGCGCTGATCGACCTGTCCGATTACGCCTATCAGCCGTTCAACTCCGCCGCGCGGCAGATGGTGTATAGTGAGACCGGCCGCGGCGTCGACACGGTGATCGTCGATGGCGAGATCGTGCTCGCCGGCGGCAAGCCGGTGAAGGTGGACTGGGATGGCTTCCGCGCGGAACTCGCGGAGATCATGGCGAAGGCCGATGCCGATTATGCCGAGATCGCAAAGCGCAATGCGGCAGCGGTGCCGTATCTGCTGGATGCGGCGCGCAACGTGAACCGCGCGAAGCTGGGACTGAACCGGTATGCCGGTGGTGGGTTTGATCGGGACCCGGCAGCTTGAGCGGGGGCGCCGATTCCCGCCTCACGCTGAACTTAATCCCGACGCTTTGTCGCACCCCGGCTGACGCCTCGTCGCCGCATTTTCAAGTTTTATCAACCCTTGACGGACATCGTGTTCGTGTGCCGCTGCCTGCGCGGCCAATTCAGGGGGGCGCCAAGCCGATGCGTATTTTGTTCCACGCCGTCCTGGTGCCTGCGATTGCGGTCGCGATGCTGACGGCATCGCATGCCAATCCTTTCGACCCATTCGGGCTGTTCTCCGGCGGGGCGACCGGCGCGCGGCCGCACATGTATGGCGGCTCTCCGACGACGCGGGGAATGGTGTCCTATCCGAGCGGCGAGCGACCCGGGAGCATCGTCATCTCGACGCGCGAGCGGCGGCTCTACTACATCCTCGGGAACGGACGCGCCATCAGCTACGGCATCGGCGTCGGCCGCGACGGCTTCGCCTGGAGCGGTGTGAAGACCGTCACCGCGAAGCGCGAATGGCCCGGCTGGACACCGCCTCCGGCCATGTTGAAACGCCGCCCCGATTTGCCGCGCTATATGCCCGGCGGTCCGGACAATCCGCTCGGCGCCCGCGCGCTCTATCTCGGCTCGTCGCTCTATCGCATCCATGGTTCGAACGAGCCGCACACCATCGGCCAGGCGGTGTCGTCCGGATGCTTCCGCATGACCAATGCCGACGTGGTCGATCTCTATAATCGCGTGCGCGTCGGCGCCAAGGTGGTCGTGCAGCGATAACGCGCTGTCATCGCCGGGCAAAGGCGATCAGCACGATCCCGGCCAGCGCAATCGCCCCGCCGTAATAGATCCATTGGGTTTGCTGGACCATGAAGCTGCGTTCCGGCCAAGGAATGAATCCCGACCCTTGCCCGGCAAACAGAAGTCCGAACGCGATCAGGACAAGTCCTGCAATGAACAAAAGTGGCTTCATGGGATCTCCGATGGCGAAACGTTTGCGATCGCGCCGTGGGCCGATATCGACAGGCCGGGCGGCATAGCGGCTATAATCCGGCCTCGATCGTCCGCAGCAGCCTTGTCCGCATCGCGCCGTCATTGCTCCTGAGCGAGATCACCAGCCGTACGCGGCCGTGGCTTTTGGTGTCGGCGTAACCTGCAAGCGTGCGAACTCCGTCCATGGTGCCGGTCTTGGTCAGGCTGTTGTCCGGGCCGGTCATGAGATCGGCATGCGGCGCGAACAGCGCCAGCACCTTGGCGAGGCCGCGTGCGGTGAGGCGGTTGTCGCGGCTGATGCCAGAGCCTTCCTCGACCTGGATGTCGCCGGTGAGGCCCTGCGCGGCCAGCGTCTCGTTCAAGACCTTGAGCGATTTCTCGAGACTGGCGGGCGGACCGAAACGCTGTGCGCCGATTTCCAGAAAGACCTGGTTGGCGATGTAATTGTTGGAGGCCTTGAGAAGCTCGAACAGCACGCTCGATAGCGGGCGCGATTGCCGGTGGACATAGACCGGCTTCAATCCCGCCGGGACGGGTCCGGTCGAGATATCGCCCTTCACGCTGCCGCCGGCCTTGTCGATGAAGGCTGCGATCAGTTCGCCGGCATATTGCAGGCTCACCTTGGGGTCCTGGCTCAGGCTGATGCGGCCGCGGCCCTTGGGGCCCCGCGCCTTGAACTCGCTGATGGCGAGCGGGGTGATCGGCGTCTGCTTCTCGGCGGAGCGCACGGTGTCGCCCTTGCGGACCGCGTTCACCGTGTTGAAATTCACCGCCAGCGCGGTGTTCAGGGCGTTGTAGGCCTCGTCGTCGTTCTCGATGCCGGGAATGCGAAGGTCGGGCGGAAAATAGCTCGCGTCCAGGACGATGCCGGTGATCGGCTTCTTGCCAATAGCGGCGACCAGATTTTTCGCGAGCGGCGCCAGTTCCTCCGAAATCAGGAACGGATCGCCGCCGCCGCGCACATAGAGCACGCGCTTGTCGTCGAGATAGAAGCGGGTCTCGAAGCGGTAATCGCCGCCCAGCACCTGCATTGCCAGCCAGGCCGTCACGATCTTGGTGACCGAGGCCGGGACGAAGGGCTCGTCTGCGTTTTGCGCCAGCAGCGTTTCGCCCTTTGCGTCCAGCACCAGAACCAGCGCGTTCGGAGCCAGAGCTGCGATCCTGTTCTGGACGTCCTTGACG